>CAKZQX010000062.1 GCA_937141995.1 uncultured Chloroflexaceae bacterium
CGGGCCGTTTATTCAGGCACATGCCGAGGTTGGAACCGACCGCGTAACGCGTGTTACCTGAGAGAATGACACGCTCGTCGTCGTACTGATTCGGGATGTGCCGGGTGGGGCATGCTATAATGCCCGCAGTAGCGCTGCGGGCGTACCAGTACATATCCATCCAGACGAAGCTCCGAGCGGGAGAATATGTTATGGCTGCATATCCGGCACCGAGGTTTATTATCTCAGATGAGCAGGCCGCCTTCGCACGGCAGCTTGCGGAACTACTCCCGGCCCAGGGTGAGTGGAGCGAGGCAGAGTATCTCTGGCTGACGAACCGTACCAACCGGCTGGTTGAATTCTCCGCCGGCTATGTCGATATCTTACCAATGCCTACGCCCGGCCATCAGCGGATCGTTGCTTTTGTGTATGGGGTAATGCTGGCCTTTATCACCAGTCGTTCATTGGGGACGCTGCTGTTTGCGCCGCTGCGTGTGTATTTGCAACCGGGCAAATGGCGCGAGCCGGACCTGGTTTTTTACTGACTGAAAACATGGACCGCGAAACCGAACAGGGTTTTATTGGGGCTGATCTGGTTGTCGAGGTCGTCAGTCCGGATGATCCGCAGCGCGACCTGGTAACGAAACGCCGGGAGTATGCCGAGGCAGGTATCGCTGAGTACTGGATTGTCAATCCGTTAACGGAGACGATAACGGTGTTGCGGTTGGAGCAGGATGGTTATACCGAACATGGCACATTCGGGCAAGGCGAAGTTGCTACATCGGTTCTGCTCGCGGGTCTTACCGTCGATGTCAGGGCAACCTTCGCCGCCTGAGTTGGTCCGTTCCCGCATCACTTATGTACAGGACTTACGCGGTGGTTCATCAAATCGGGCGTTTGCGCCCGGTAATGGCCCGATTCGCCTGCGGCAGCATGGTATATTTTTCGCGGTTTTCGCTCATTTCGCGGTGTTCGTGGTCCAAATGCTCACCGCGTAACTCCTGTTATGTACATTAGAAAGGCTATGCTATGACTGTTGATACCAGCGCCGCCGGGATTACCTGGAACCTGAGTGACCTATATGCCGGTTATGATGACCCGGCCATCAACGCGACAATGCAGCAGGTGACGACGGAGGCCACCGCCTTTGCCGATATCTATCGCGGCTCGATCAATATTCCCGGTGGGCCGGAGCCGCTGCATCTGCTGGAGGGGTTGGAGCGACTGGAGACGCTGACCGACACCGCCTACCGGCTGGCGGTCTACGCGATGCTGCTCTTTTCCGGCGACACCAGCAAGCCGGAACATCGCGATCTGCAGCAGCGGATGGAGCAGTGGCTGACCGGCATTCAGAACCAACTGCTCTTCTTCAAGCTGGAGTGGCTGGGGCTGAGTGATGCCGATGCGCAAAAGTTGCTGGATGACCCGGCCCTGGCGCGCTACCGCCACTACCTGGCGGGTGAACGGCGCTACCAGCCACACACGCTGAGCGAGCCGGAGGAGCGCATCATCAACGAGAAGGATGTTACCGGCGCGAACGCCTGGCAGCGCCTCTTCACCGAGATGACCTCCGGGTTGAGCTTCCCGCTGGAACGCGAGGGCCAGACCGAGCAGTTGCCGCTTGCTGCCATCCTGACCCTGCTGCGCAATCCCGACCGGGCCATCCGGCAGCAGGCCCACACCACGCTCTACATGGTGCTGGGGGAGCAGGCGCAGACGTTGGCCTTCGTCTACAACACGCTGATGCAGGATCATCTGAATATCGACCGCCTGCGTCACTATCCCGATCCGATGGCCCGGCGCAACCTGGATAACGAGGTCGCGCCCGAAGTAGTTGCAACCATGATGGATGTGGTTGAGCAGAACTATGATATTGCGCAGCGCTACTTCGCGCTCAAGGCGCGGCTGCTCGGTCTGCCCCGCCTGCAGGTCTACGACCAGTATGCGCCGCTGGGGCAGGTGACAACTCACAAGAGTTATGCCGAGGCCCGGACGATCATCCTGGAGGCGCTGGGCGGGTTTGATATGCGCTTTCAGGAGATTGCCACGCGCTTCTTTGATGAGCACTGGATCGATGCCGAGGTGCGCCCCGGCAAGCGGGGCGGCGCGTTTTGCATGGGACTGCCGCCCTCGCATCATCCCTATATCCTCTGCAACTACACCGACGAGATCCGCGATGTGATGACGGTGGCGCATGAGTTGGGGCATGGTATTCACTTCTGGCTGGCGCGCACGCAGAGCCTGTTTAATTTTATGCCGACGCTGCCCCTGGCCGAGACTGCCTCGGTGTTTGGTGAAATCCTGGTGTTTGAGCATCTGCTAAACCAGGAGCAGGATGAAGCGGCGAAGCTGGCCCTGATCTGTAGTAAAATCGAGGACATTTTCGCTACGGTCTTCCGCCAGAATGTGCTGACGCGCTTTGAGCAGGCCGCATTTGCCGGGCGCGCGCAGGGTCGCCTGACGCCGGAGCAACTGGGGGAGCGCTGGATCGAGGCGAACGGGCGCTACTATGGCGATGCGGTTGAGCAGACGCCGGGCTATGAGCTAGGCTGGTCCTACATTCCGCACTTTATCAACTCGCCCTTCTACTGCTACAGCTATGTCTTTGGCGAGTTGCTGGTGCTGGCGCTCTACGCGATGTACCGCGAGCAGGGCACGGCGTTTGTGCCGCGCTACCTGGCGCTGCTGGAGGCGGGGGGCAGTCAGGCTCCCGGCGAACTGCTGGCCGCCCTCGGCGTCGATCCGCACGACCCGACCTTCTGGCAACTGGGCTTCAACGAACTGCGCCGCATGGTGGACTGGGCGCATGAACTGGCGGGATAATGGAGGGCGGTGGTCGCTCATTGTACGTATGCACAGTTTCGGGCAGAGCGAGACACGCTGCCGGCGCTGGCGCAGAGTCCTCTGATCATCGCCTGTGTGCTGGGCATCGCGCTCAATCTGTCCGGGATCGGGTTGCCCTTTGTGGCCGGCGAGTTGATCGAGATCTTTGCGCGGGCGGCGCTGCCAATGGGTCTGCTGACTGTGGGGACTGCTCCGGATCTGCGCGCGGTGCGAACGGGCATCCTGCCGGTGCTGGTGGCGAGCTGGTTGAAGCTGCTGATCCTGCCGCTGCTGACGGCCCTGGCCTGCCGGTTGCTGAGTATCGGCGATCTGGCGATGGCGGTGGCAGTGATCTTTGCGGCGCTGCCAACCGCCACCTCGGCCTACATCCTGGCGCAGCAAATGGGCGGCGCTGCGCGGTTAATGGCGGCGTTGCTCACGGTGCAGACTCTGGCGGCGGTGGTGACCATGCTGCTGCTGTTGCTGCTGCTGGTATAACACGTCCGCCTATTCTGCTTCCTCTTCCGCATCCGGCACTTCGTCGGCATCTTCGGCCAGGGCAGGCGCGCTGCCTAGGATACGCTCTCGATCCGCCGGGTCGCTGATCTGGTAGAGGTCCAGGACGCGCTCATCAATCGTGGCATCCAGGTGGGCAACGGCATCGAGCAACTCTTGAATATGTTCAATCTGTGCAGCTTCGGCAGCGAAGAAGCTATCCAGGTCGGTACGACTCACCGGAACCAGTGCCTGATTTTTCAGATCGTCCCAGGTTTTGCCCTGCCAGCGCGGGCGGCTCAGGTAGCCCTGCAGGTAGCGCCGGATATCGGCGTCGGGGACTTCCAGCCAGAGCCGGTTGTGCCGCAGCATAACAGTTTCGGGGGTGCGATCAGGAATGTAAACGTTGCGGCTAACTGTTGTCTGGCGGTCGCAGCGGTTGGGCAGTTGAAAGAACCCGGACGCCTCGGCATCAAAGAAGCTGTAGGGCGCTAAGGCGGGGTTGCCCTGCTGGAGGGTATCCAGTAGATGATCGTAGGGCACAGCGATGTGGGTGCTGCCATCCCGGCGGCGCTTGATCGTGTAGCCCTGTTCGCGCAGGCTGTTTAGCTCCGCGTTATGCCCCAGGATTGTGTCAACCAGCGCGACGATTTCTGCCTGGGTTGCGGTATCGGCGGGGTAGATTGGGAGCTGACGAAAGTATGATGGATTGATGTGAACATTGTCAAATTGCCGTCCAAACCAGTAGTTGAGCAGGGATGAGTTGAATAATGCGAGGATGTATTTGAGATTGTAATTCAAGTTGTTTGTAATGATGACATTGAGGTTTTTTCTGTTGTAGAAATTTTTATCATCATAAGTTGCAACCAGTCTGCGTTTCAGCACACGATTGCGCATATCCTGTACAAGTAGTTTAGGTGACTCAAAATATTTCGGCTCACGTGTTCGTTCGAGCCAATCCCCATATTTTATATAAGGTTGTTCATTTCCCCACCGTAATTCATAGCGTCCGACAAATCCAGTCTTATCGAGCAAGGGTTTCCAATCGGTTTCATTGGTTGGGATAATGCGACGAGGTTTAATGTAAAGATTAACGCGACCATCTTTGCTAGTTTTGTAAGGATCAATCCCTGGACTACTCTCCGTGACATCCCCCAGCCGCAGCACCTTTGTGCCACCGTTGGTCGGGATGCGGCAGGCATCTTCGATTCGCTGGAGCAGTTCGTCGTAGCGGATATTCATTTCGTTCTTTGGATCGGCCATCCAGCGCGCCTGCGGCTGGGTCAGGGTTTCGCTCCAGGCATGTTCAGCCAGTTTGTCCAGGGTTTCGCGCAGACCCAGGATATTGATCCGCACCAGTTGCGCTTTCCGCTTCTCCGCATCGGTTTCGCGCTCCAGGAAGAGCAGCACGCAGTCTACATTGGCATCGGGCCAGATACCCTGGGGAAGATCCACAATCTGCTCAATCCGGCCATGCGTCAGCAGTTGTCCACGCAGCGTGGCGGTGTTGGTGCCCATCAGGTAGGTGTTGGGTGTGATAAAACCCAGGCGGCCATCCGGGGCCAGTAGTTCCAGCCCAAAGTTAAGGAAAAAGGTATAGCTATCCGGCTTACCATAGAAGACCTCGGCCCAGTCCGCACGCAGCATCTCCTTATAGTCGTCACTCAGTTTTGCGCCATAGGGCGGGTTGGCAACCACAAAGGCAAAGCCATTGGCATAGGGCGTACCGGGGCGGCGGGCTTTGATCTGGTCTACCTGGTCATTCTCCTCGGCCAGCAGCGTATTGAAGTAGACATAGTACTGCCTCCCCGTGGGCCGGGTGAGTGCATCGACATTGTAGATATGGAAGCGCTGCAGGCGAGGGCGCTGCCCGGTCTGATGTGCCAGTTTCACCAGATCCAGCACCTGGATCAATAGATTGACTTCGGCCAGGTAGCAGGCGAACGGGTTCAGGTCAAAGCCATAAATACTATTCTGAACCCGTTCCAGCACCGCCACAGGATCATCAATCTGGGCGGCGTTGCCCTGGTAGGCGGCAACCAGCCGGCGCGCTGCGGTCACCAGGAATGTACCACTGCCACAGGCCGGATCGATCAGGCGCTTGTTTGGGCCGATAATCGCCTGCGGGTTGGTGTAACCAACCTCGTCCAGGATATAGTTGACAATGGTGGGCGGAGTGTAATACTGGCCCTTCTCGCGCTTTTCCTTGCGATCTACATAGGTGTTGTAGATCGTGCCGACAATGTCGGAGTCAACCCCGGCGAAGTCAAAGCGGCTGAGGCGGTGTAGCGCCATAACGAAGCGCCGCTGATCCAGTCTATACCAGTTAAATAGTTCGCGCCCGGTGAAAAAGTGGGCATAGATATTCTGCGCATTTTCATAGGCAATCTCTATCAGATGGCTGTAGGGATTGCCATTGGTAAAGACCAGGTAGCGCTCGATATCCTCCTGCCAGTGCTGCAATCCGCCATCCGAGATCAGGCGATGGGGAAAGATGCTCTTGTCCTCGCAGACGCGGATCAGCAGCAGGCGAATAAAGACCACATAGGCCGCCTGAAGCGCAAACTCATCCTGGCGCTGAGCTTCATTCATACCGCCGAGCATGGTTTCCTGCACCAGCGAGCGCCAGACGGTGTAGTCATCATTGACCTTGAGCACATCCTGGTAAGTCTGGCGTAGCGTGGCCTGCCGCTGATGCCAGGCAAACGCCTGCTCAACATAGGTGCGGACTGCGGCGTGTAGTGCGGGGATCTGTTCAAGATCGGCCCAGGGACGCGCCGCGCGGGGGCGGTCGGCATATTTGCGCTGGAGCGCACTGTTCGTAATCGCCAGCAGTTCCGTCAGCACTGCTTTCGGACTAAAAAAGGCGCGGGCATCCTGTTCCAACCGCAGTAGAACTGCCTCAAACTCCACCAGATCCGGCGTATCTATGCCAAGCAAAACGCGGTTGGCATCACTATCCAGGGCCGTCATGACTTTGCGACGCAGGGTATCAAACGCCTGCTTTGCCAGATCCGGCGCGGTGTCGTTGAGCCGGTCGGCCCGATCCCGGTACTCCGCGTAGCGTGTCAGATGCTCATCGAGGATCTGTCGGGCATCATGCTGAAGTTCCAGCACCAGGGATTGCAACTCCTCCACCAGCACCGCTTCGTTGCCGCTGCCGGTGCCCAGGGGTAACGCCTGTTGCTGCCAGTCTTCCAGACTGATGGCAATCTCTTGTTCAAGTTGCTCCAGGTTGGCAAAGGTTGCTTTCCGACAACGATCAAAAAGCGTGTGCAACTGCTGCGCGGTGGCAGGAGCGAGCGACGGCGGTTTGCTCTGTGTCCACTCCTGAATCGCTGCCGGGATGTCCAGGTCAACCAGCAGCGTCGGGTGCGCCGGATTGTCAAACTTCCAGACCAGCAACCGACGACCATTGGTGAGCATACCCAGGCGCAACGCTAATGCACGCACATAGCGGGCAAGTTGGGCGAAGTGGCTCTCTGGATCATTCAGATTGAGAGATAGATCTTCCCAGGTGTTCTTATCCTCAACCACAAAACAGGTGCCATACAGCGGCGCAGTTGGCGCAAAATCGGGGCGATCACCGTGACGCTGGAGGTTATAGACGCGGTCGCCGGGCTCAAATCCCAACAATCCTAGCAGGGGGCCGACAATTGCCGTATCAACAATTGATGCCTCATCGCCGCTACGCTGCCCGCGTGGGCGTTGCAGGTAGGTCAGAAAATCATCATGACGAAAGTTCTTGCTGGTAAATAGATCAAAAAAAGCCGCTATGAACTTATCAAATGTATCAGGCACATGCATACATTAACTCGGGTCGTCTTTCTCAGCACACGGGTAGATCATATGACACAACGACTGCATGCCGGCGCATAGCGGGTGCGGGTGAGTGTGGCAGGCGACGACGGAGCAGGTATGCAGCCACTGGACAGGAATAGCGCTATGATACCGATGATCTGGAGCATTGGCAAACACAGCACGCTCAGGTGGGGGTAGTGCTGCTTTGAATCAGGCAGTGCCACCTCCAGCCGGCCAGCGCGCCGGACCCCGCCTGAAGGCAGCACTATGCATCACGTATCACGCATCACCCGCCAGATCTTCTCCGGGCGCAACGGCATATCCAGATGATGCACACCAAACGGCTTGAGCGCATCCATCACCGCGTTGACGACCGCTGGTGTGGAGCCAATCGTGGCCGCCTCGCCGATCCCCTTGACGCCCAGCGGATTGAGCGGAGTCGGCGTTACCGTTTTATCCGTTGTGAAAGGTGGGAACATCTCGGCGTGCGGGACGGCATAATCCATCGGTGAGCCGGTAAGCAACTGCCCATTCTCATCGTAGACCACTTCTTCGATGAGGGCCTGCCCGATGCCTTGCGCCAACCCGCCATGCACTTGTCCTTCTACAATTTGTGGACTGATACGCGGCCCACAGTCGTCTACCGAGATATAGTTGCGCAGTTGGATCACTCCGGTCTCGCGGTCGATTTCAACCACGGCGACATGTGCGCCAAAGGGGTAGAGCATCCCGCGCGGCCGGTAGAAGTGAGTAGCCTCCAGTCCCGGATCAAGATCATCGGGCAGTTTGTCGCTCTACGCCCGCTCGGCAATCTCGTTCAAGGTCACACCCTTGCCGGGTACACCCTGCACCTGGTAACATCCATTGACCAGGAAAATATCTTCTACCTCAACTTCCAGGATATGCGCCGCGACCTGCCGGGCCTTGTCACGCACCTGCTCAATGGCATGCACCAGGGCCGTGCCACCGACCGCCAGGCTACGGCTGCCCATCGTGCCGATACCCATCGGTGTGCCGGCAGTGTCACCATGCTGGACAATTACCTGGTCGAAGTCTGCGCCAAGCTGATCGGCGACGATCTGGGCAAAAGTAGTTGTGGTGCCCTGGCCGTGGGGAGATATCCCGGTGTACACCGTTACCGCACCCGAAGGTTCAACCCGCACCCGGGCACTTTCGTAAGGCCCAAAGCCGCAGATCTCAACATAACAGGAGACGCCGATACCCAGCAGCGATTGGGAATGGGAAACACTGCCCGCCGACGCTGCCTTGAATGCCTCCAGGCGGTGGCGCTGTTCGGCGCGGAGGGCTGTATAGTCGGCCCGTTCCAGCGCTTTCGTCAGAGCCGCATCATAATTGCCGCTGTCATACACGGCACGGGTCGGTGTGGTGTAGGGGAAGGCCTCGGGCGGAATAAAGTTCTTGCGACGAACATCAACCGGATCAATGCCCAGTTCGGCAGCAACCAGATCCATCAACCGCTCGATATAGTAGGCTGCTTCCGGGCGGCCCGCGCCCCGGTAGGCCGCCACCGGCGTTGTGTTGGTACAGACGCTGATTGTTGTGGTCTCCACATTGGGAATCTGATAGACACCAACCGCCATTTTTGCGGTCAGGATGGGATTCTCGATATCGACCGGATACGCTCCCAGGTTTGCCAGGATACGCATCCGCAGGGCGGTAACGGTGCCATCGGGCTGGACGGCGGCTTCAACATCGGCAATTTGTGCCCGGCCATGCGTGGTCGCAGTCATATGCTCCAGACGCGATTCGACCCAGCGCAGCGGCAGATTATGCATCCGTGATAGGGCTGCAAGCAGCGCTTCTTCGGGGTAGATGCCAATCTTGACGCCAAAGCCGCCGCCGACCTCCGGAGCAACCACGCGAACCTGATTGGTAGGCAGATTGAGCACCCGGGCCAGAGCATCGCGTACCAGGTGAGGCGTTTGCGTACTAGTCCAGACCGTAACACCGCCAGTAGTGGCATCCGGCGCAGCCACAACCGCGCGGGTTTCCAGCGGCATGCCCGCCAGGCGTTGGCTGATCAGGCGCTGCTTGACGATCCGAAAGGCACCGGCAAAGGCATCATCAAGACTGCCCGCCTGACGCTGCCGCGAGTAGGCAATATTGTTGGGCAGTGTGTCGAAGAGTTGGGGCGCATCCTCCGCCATGGCCTGTTCCGGATCGACAATGGCGGGAAGCGGTTCCCAGTCCACCAGCACATCGGCAATCGCATCCACTGCCGTTGCGGGTGATGTAGCGATGATGGCGGCCACTGCTTCACCGACATACCGAACGCGCTCAACTGCAAGAACATTACGCGATTGCCGGCTGGACTGCGCGCCCACATTTGCCTCACCTCCTTGCAGAGGCAGCAGGCCGCAGTGTGGAGCCAGATCATCTCCGGTAATAACAGCAACCACGTCGGGATATTGCAATGCTGCCGTTGCATTGATGCCGCGGATACGCGCATGGGCATAAGGACTGCGCACCAGCGTAACATAGTGCATACCAGAGAGTTTCAGATCGCCCACATAGGTTGCGGTTCCGGTAATCAGGCGTGGGTCTTCTTTGCGGCGAACACGCGTACCCATCAATGCAGCAGGGGTCATGGCAATGCCTTTCTGTAACATAAACCAACCTGACTATCCCTATCTTACCTTAGATTGGGGCGAGTCTGCAACTGCATCTGATTGGTGCGGCTGGTGCGGCACAGCCTGCTGTGCCCGTACATGATGCATTGCATAGGCTCTGTTCTGAGTTACTTTGTTCTCTGTTCTCTCCAAGGTTCAGCGTTTCTTTGGCCCAACTCATACGGTAAATACTATAGGAGGGAGTTTTCTCATCTTGCCTGGGTGAAACGATCAGGAGAACAACCATGACCCTTACTCTGCACTCCGTTGCCGATACCCTGCTGGGGTTGCTCTTCCCCGACCGCTGCGCCAGTTGTGGGCGGGGGGGGAGCCTCTTCTGCGCAGCATGCCGGGCGCAACTGCGCGCCTACCCGCCGGGCAGTCCGACCGTTATTCACGCGGCGGACCAGGCATTTCCGCTTGATGGTGCGGCCGTGGCCTTTATCTTCGAGGGGCCGCTGCGCGATGCCATGCACTGCTTTAAGTATAAGGCTATCCGTCGGATGGCGCAGCCATTGGCCGAACTGCTGAATGCCTACCTGGATCAGTATCCGCTGCCCGCCGACGCGATAATTCCGGTACCGCTGCATCGCAAACGCCTGCGCGAACGGGGGTTCAACCAGAGCGAACTGCTGGCCCACCGGCTCTCACGCCAGAGCGGCCTGCCGGTGTTGACGGAAGGACTGGTGCGAGGACGGCATACGCAACAGCAGGCCCATCTCGATATGCAGGGCCGCCAGGAGAATGTCCGTGATGCGTTTGTCTGGCGTGGCAAAACTGCCCCACCGGACCGGGTGCTGATCCTGGACGATGTACTGACGACGGGGGCGACAATCGGCGCATGTGCGCAGACGCTGCGGGCGGCAGGAAGCCGCGAAGTGCGGGCGCTGGCGCTGGGCCGCAGTCGCCCCGAGTGATCCCTGGACCGCTTGCCGCAAGCTGTATGCCCGACCCATGCCGGATGTGATACAATCAAAAAACAGGATGAAATCTCAGCAATGACGCAGCACATACAGCAGCGCGAAGGTCAGCAGTTGAAGGGAGCAGTCTGATATGCCGGTTGAGACATCACCCGAAGAACTGGTCATCTCCCCGGAGGTGGGGTCATGGGTGGATGACCTGGTCACCGAGGACGACACCCCTGTGGACAATATCTTTTCTGCCAAACAGCAGCGGTTGCTGGTTGAACCGCTCTACAGTTCATGGGCCGGCGGGGTTGAGCAGCGCGCCTTTATCGCGGATGCGAATGTTGGCCTGTTCGTCACACGCGACCAGCCACCGCTGGTGCCGGACGGCTTCCTCAGCCTGGGTGTCACCCTGCCCACCAACATCTGGCTGAAGCAGCATCGCTCCTACTTCTTCTGGCTGTATGGCAAGCCGCCGGAAGTGGTCATCGAGGTCGTCTCCAATCGCAAGGGGGGCGAACTGGATAAAAAACTGCGCGAGTATGCACAGATGCGCATCTTCTACTACGTGGTATTTGACCCGGAAGAACAGCTCAGGGCAGGACGGTTGCGGTTGTTCATCTTGCAATCAGCGGAGTATCGGGAAATAGCCGTGCCACGCTTCCCGGAGGTGGAGTTGGGGTTGACGCTCTGGCAGGGCGAGTACGAGAAGTTCGAGGCCATCTGGCTGCGCTGGTGTGACATGGACGGCAATCTCATCCCGACCGGCGACGAGCGCGCCCGGCAGGTTGAACAACAAGTCCTATTGGAAACAGAAGCCCGCCGGATCGCCGAAGAACGTGTACGTACGGAAACAGAAGCCCGGCGGATTGCCGAGGAACGTGTACGTACGGAAGCGGAAGCCCGCCAGACCGCCGAAGGTCGCCTGTCGGCGGCAGAAGCGGAGATGGCGCGCCTGCGTGCCGAACTTGAACGCCTGCGCGGGGCGGCGGGCGAACCAGACGCGCAGTGATGCATCAGCAACCCACACTGCCGCTGGAAATAGAACCGGCAGTTGGAGCATGAAAAGGAGCAGCCTGTATGACGGATAAGACACCACCCGAAGAACTGGAGATTCCCCCGGAGTTGCTGCCCCGGGTGGACCACCTGATCACCAAGAACCGGTACCCGGTTGACAACATTTTCTCGGCCAAACAGCAGCGGTTGCTGGTGGAACCACTCTACAGTTCGTGGGGCGGGGGCGATGCACGCCGCACCTTTATTGCCGACTCAAAAGTTGCCCTATTTGCCTCCGACAATCGCCCGCCGATGGTGCCGGATATGTTCCTCAGTATGGATGTCACCCTGCCGGCGGAGATCCATTTGAAGGAAAACCAGGCCTACTATTTCTGGATGTTCCCCAAGGCACCGGAACTCGTCATCGAGGTTGTCTCTAACCTGCAACAGGATGTACTGGACAAAAAACTGTACGAGTATTTGCGGATGCGCATCATCTACTATGTGCTGTTTGACCCGGAAAAACCGCCTGACGCGGGCCAGGTGCGGCTGTTCGTCATGGAACCAATGAAGTATCGGGAGCGCGAAGAACTACGCTTCCCGCCACTCGGGTTGGGGTTGACGCTCTGGCAGGGCGAGTACGAGACGCTCGAAGCGGTCTGGCTGCGCTGGTGTGACATGGACGGCAATCTCATCCCGACCGGGAATGAGCGCGCCCGGCAGGCCGAAGCACGCCTGGCGGCGGCGGAAGCGGAGACGGCGCGCTTGCAGGCCGAACTTGAACAGTTGCGCGGCCCGGCAGCGGATAGCGCAGTGTGACGATTGGTGAGTGACAGTTGACGATAAATAACACGACGTACGCGGTGGGCTGTTCATCCAGGCAAAAGTAGGCGTCAGACCAGACAGGTCTCCGAAGACCTGTCTGGTCTCGTTCCGAGGAGGCCAGGATTGTTGAAAATGTATATTCGGATCGGAGGCGGCTATGTTTATAACGGCACAACCCATCCCACTCACCCGGGATAGCAATGGTGTTATGCGGGTCGCGGAGACCCGCGTAACACTGGATATCGTTGTGGCGGCGTTTCAGGCGGGGGCTACCCCCGAAACCATTGTACAACAGTATCCCTCCCTCGCCCTGGCTGATGTGTACGCGGTGATTGGCTACTACCTGAAGCATCAGCCCGAGGTGGATGTCTATCTCCAGCAGCGCGAAGCGGAGGCCGCACGCATTCGGCAGGAGAACGAAGCCCGGTTCGATCCCACCGGCGTGCGGGAGCGGTTGCTGGCGCGGCGTACCGGCAAGGAGCACACGTGATGTTGCGGCTCACGGCAGATGAGAATTTTAATCATGATATCGTTCGCGGCATCCTCCGTATGTGCGTTATGAGCGGCAAAAAAAACGTTAAAAATAACTATGTTCTACTTCGTAGAGCGAGAGGCGTGACTGGCACTCATTACCTTTAGCACGCCCCACCCCCATCTCTCCTCCTCTCGGGTATAGAATTTTTTCGTAGGGGCAGGCTCCTGTGCCTGCCTATGGCGCTCTGAGACGGAAAACGCTATCCAGGGCAACCACTGAAAGTTGCCCCTACAGATCCCAGTGGGACGGGATCTATCGAAAAAAGTCTACACCTGAGAGCATCTCTCCTCCACCCTCCGCCCTCCCACCTCCCACCTAACTCACGCAAGCCAGAGGCGCAGCGCACGCCGGGCAGTGCATTTGATATAGCAATCCTAAAGTGGTTGTGAACTGATTCTGCGGGATTCGCTCGCAACCACCTGAAGGCGGCACTACGACTGGTGGCGTTGCGCACCTGATCCGGGTAGCGCGGGCGGCAAGCACGGTGCATTGAATGCACCCTACTGGTGGCGGTTGGCTTTTCATACCAGTTTGCCATCAAACCAGCAATCAGCCGGAACATGGGTTCCGGGCGCAGGGGCGGCACGTTCCCGTGTAGAACCTCTGCTTCCTCGGTGTGCTCTGTGGCTATGACAACACATCGGTATCAGACAGGTTTTAAAGAGCAGCGTCCGAAACAACCAGTAGAGTTGCCCCGGACGCTGCTTTGTACTCTATGCTCCATTTCAGAAGCAAACTATCTCAGGTTTTATCGGTATGCCTGGGCGGATCGGCCTTCGGCGGCGTCACGGTTGTATTCGGTGCCGGTGCCGTCGCGGTAGGCGATGGCGTGGCAGTCGCCGGTGGCGCAGCCTGCGGCAGCGGTTTGATGCCATCGGGCAGCGCCTCCTCCGTAGCCGTCGCGGTGGGCGATGGCGTGGCGGTCACCGTGGGCCCAGCCGTGACCTCCGGCTCCGGCGTGGCGGTCGCGGGCGGCGTCGCGGTGGGCGATGGCGTGGCGGTCACCGTGGGCCCAGCCGTGACCTCCGGCTCCGGCGTGGCGGTCGCGGGCGGCGTCGCGGTGGGCGATGGCGTGGCGGTCGCCGTGGGCCCAGCCGTGGCCTCCGGCTCCGGCGTGGCGGTCGCGGGCGGCGTGGCGGTCGCCGTGGGCACAGCCGTGGTTTCCGGCACAGCCGTGGCTTCCGGCTCCGGCGTGGCGGTCGCGGGCGGCGTGGCGGTCGCCGTGGCTTCGGGCACAGCCGTGCGCGTCGGTGTTGCCGTCGCCGTGGCTTCGGGCACAGCCGTGCGCGTCGGTGTTGCCGTCGCCTGCGGCAGCGCTTCGCCGTCAGCCTGGCTGACAATCTGCCCGATGGTCTGCCAGTCGTTAACATTACCGGCATTGTCGAGCACCTGGACGCGCAGTTTGTA
>CAKZQX010000063.1 GCA_937141995.1 uncultured Chloroflexaceae bacterium
CAGGTGCCGTCGGGCGACCAGGCCGGGTAGATCTCGCGGAAGGTATTGCTGGTCAACTGACGCAGGTCGCTGCCGTCGGCATTCATCACAAAGATCTCCGGGTCACCATCCCGGTCGGAGACAAAGGCGAGTTGCCGGCCATCGGGCGACCAGGCCGGTTGGTCATCCCAGCCCGGGCTGTTTGTCAGGCGGGTCAGACCAGATCCATCGGCATTAATGAGATAGATTTCACCGCGCGAGTCATCCCGGTCGGAGGAGAAAGCAATCTGTCCGGTTACGCCGGGCACGGCGGCCAGTTCGCGCCCCAGGTGGCCCGACAGCAGATCAAACGGCGGCGCATTCTCCGGGTGGAGTTCCAGGCGCGCCCGCTCAAACCACTGCACTGTGCGCGTCTCACCATCACTGAGGCGTTCCGTCCGCGCTTCGCTCAAGGGCAACCCAAACAACGCCAGACTCTCGGCCAGACTGCTACCGGGCAGTCCATTCAGTTCCAGGCCGTTGCTCTGCCAGAATGCGAGAAACTCACCACAGACATTATGGCTGGTCTCCGGGAAGAAGCGGCAGTTGGTCAGCGGGCCGGTGGCCTGCGGAAAGTCGCGCCAGTTGCGCCCCTGCTGCACCAGCAGATCGGCACCGAGACGCCCCAGTTGGACATCATAGGGACGAGCATTCTCCGGGTGCAATTCCAGACGGACCCGCTCAAACCACTGCACCTGGCGCGGTTGCCCTTCGATCATCGCCTCCTGCTGCGGCGCGATGGGGAAGCCAAACACGCGCACACCGCCATTCTGTTCCCAGAACTCGCGGATACGCCCGGCGATACAGTGCCCGGTCTCCGAGAAGCAGACCTGACCGACCTGCGCCCGCAGATCTGTCGGTGGGGTAGCGGTCAGGGTAAATATCAGCAGCAGGCCCAAACCAACAACTAGCCGGAGCCGGCGGTAAATGTGCAGGCTGAGTAAACGCATGGAGGGCATGGAACGGTCTCCTTTTCCAGGCGAGTGACGAAAGTTGTTCAGCCATGTTATACCACTTTGACGGTTGAGATGAAAGATATCTCCGTCCAGCAAACTACGGCATTCCCTCAGATCTGGTTCTTCCTCGATGAACCCCTCGGAACATTCCTGCCTGTGCCGTCTGCTCAACCAGGGCTTTAAACCATGCTTGATCGAAACCCTGACTCCTCGGATATAGACCATCACCGATGAGCTACGTGAGGCTGTGCAGCACCAGGGCCGGATGGCCCTAACAACCGAATTCACCTATTCATTATACGCATTATTCATTAGCGAAATACCAGATTTCACACACAAAAAGATGCTTTTACAAGCCTGGCCTGGAAATATCTTTATGTTCTTCCACACCGGGATTAACGAACGGCAGAATCGCCTGTGGTAGCGTGGTACATTGTGTTTCTTTTTCAAAAAAGTTGTACAATATGCAACTTTTTTGAAAAAAGCACTGGTTTCTTCCGCCCTACTAGAGGCGCGATTTCCTTCCGGATTCGGGATCGCGTCACTCGTATAAACTGACACGAGTTATGCGGTCGGTTCCAAACCAGGTTGTTGTCTGGAAGAACGGCCCGATTCACCTCCGGCAGGGCGGAAGATTCTCTTCTTTTTCACAACATGTTTGCACACAGTGCAAACATGTTGTGAAAAAGAAAAAAGTACCATGCTGCCGCAGGCAAAGACGACCGTTGTGAGCGTATGTGTCTGATTTGAACGCCCACCGCGTCACTCGTGTAAACTGATACGACTTACACGGTGAGCATTCAAACCGGAGGTTTGATCAGACGCAACCCTGCCGGGGTCGCAAAGCCGCGACGTTTATGCGGTTCGTTGCGCTTTTACGCGAACGTATTTGAAAGATTGCTCCTAATGCACCTTGAACGGCCCGCCGGGTGGTTCCGGCTCCAGGTCGGGCCGGCTGGAGTCCTGGATGACTTCGTGAACTTCGAGCTTGTTCGGGCCGGTGAATGCCTCACCCGGCAGCGTGCCGGAGCGGGCATGCCCCTGCCGAAACGCATCCGAGCCGACCCAGGCCTCAAAGTGCGTGCGTGTCTCCCACAGCGTCAGCACCACGTAGGGATCGCCGGGGTTCACCGGGCGCAGCACCTGGTTCATAATGAAACCGGGCATCGTGTCCACCTGCCCGGCACGGTTGCGAAAGCGTTCTTCAAACGCTTCGGCGTATTCGGGCGCAACAAAAATTCGGTTAGCGACAGTGATCATAATTCTCCTCCTGCTGTATCTGTAGTCAGGTACATAGTATTCCATGACTTACGCGGTGGGTACCCCAACCAACCGTTTGCACCGATACCGGAGGCGATATTCCCTTCCAGGGGAGGGACCGCGTAACGCGTGTGATTATGGGCATGCTTTTTCCATGGTATAGCTGTCAATCATCTCGCCGGTAATGGTTACAAACTGGAAGGTAAGCTGCCCCTCAAGTGCGTCAACCAGTATGGCCCCGTGATCGAGATTATAACGCACTTCGCTGCCCGCGGCGACGGTCTCCGCAAAGGCGTAGCGGGGCGCGCCGCCCAGACCATTCGTGATGTACGGGAACCCGTCAAGCATCACCCGCTCGTAAATATGATTATGTCCCGAAAATGTCGCATCGGCTCCCCACTCCGCGCAGGGCCAGCGCATCCAGGGGGCCGGGCCGCGATGCCCAGAAGTATAAGCGGTGTGATGAAAAAAGACCAGATCCCAGCAGGTGGTCGAAGCTGCCAACTCCTGCTGGAGCCACGCGGCCTGCTGCGAGTCGGCCGCGATGCCATCCGGCTCGCCCGGCATGCTGTTAAGCGCGTAGATTGTCACCGGTTCGCGGACGACACTGTAGTAGCGCTCGTTCCCCGGCAGCGTGAAGTAGTCAAAGTAGGGCGTTGCCCCCGGAACATCCCAGTCGTGGTTGCCCAGGATCGGGAAGAAGCGATTGGTTTCCGCGCCCACGCCATATTCACCCTGGTAGGGATGGATAAATTCGTGGTAATACTGCCCGACATTGGGATCAATCGTTGCGGCTTCCCCGTTGGGGAAATTGTTATCGCCCGTGGTGACGATAAACTCGGGTTGCCGGCCCTTCACCAGATTGGCAACCGCCTCAGAGATAATGCCCGGCTCCCCCAGATCGCCGATGATTGCAAAGCGGGCCGCCGCCGGTTCCGGGGTCGCGGTCGGTTCCGGTGTTGCGGTGGGGGTGAGCGTAGGGGTCGGCGTAGGCGTCACGGTCGGCGCGATCTGCGCTACAGCGGTCGTGGGAACAGCGGTCGGAGTGGGTGCAACGGCTGTCTGTGCAGCAAAAGTACATCCGGCGAGCACGAGTATGCCGCAGATGATCCCTATCAGCGCGACAGAGCGGTGGGTCATCATCGTTAGAAACCCTCTTCCTCTTCGGTCTGCCTAATTTTTAGAATCATTATAGACTAAGAGTGGTACGACATGATACAGTAGTCATGACGAAGAAAACTGTAGTTCATTACATAGTAAGGAGTTCTCAAGATGGCTCAAGCAAACGCAAATACCCATTGGATCGACCCGGACAAGTGTGTCGTGTGTGACGCCTGCCGCCCGCTCTGTCCCCGGAATGCTATCAGCGCGCATGCAAGTGACGCGACCTATATCATTGATGCAAGCCTGTGCAACAACTGCCAGAATATCTCGGCGGTACGCTGCGTGCCCCAGTGCCCGACCAATGCCATTTTCGGCCCGGGTCAGACATCGGCCTGATTTGCCTGACGTGGGCTTGAAATCGGCCGGGAAGGATGCGCCTTCCCGGTCGGTCTGATTCTTCCATACCGGCACTGGTCGTTTCGCAGGTTTCGCTCATGTCGCGCTGTTCGTGGTCCAAAGTTCGACCACACCAGGTTGCCGGCAAACCGGCAACCAGTCGGAATGGGGACAATGGGCGCAAGGCCGGCACTTCTCGTTCATCACCGCTGCGTTCTCGATGTCCTCTGTGGCTTTGACCATAATC
>CAKZQX010000064.1 GCA_937141995.1 uncultured Chloroflexaceae bacterium
GCAGCACCTATCCGGACTAATTTCTCACCGTTCATCAGCCGGACCGGGCGTTCCCGGCAGTCGGCTGCGGTTCCGGCAAGCATCTATCGGCGAAAGCCGGGACTCCCGTGCAGCACCTATCCGGACTAATTTCTCACCGTTCATCAGCCGGACCGGGCGTTCCCAGCAGTATGCCGCAGTCCCGGCAGGTATCCAACCGGCTAAAGCCGGGACTCCAGGATGGCATATCTGGACTATTTTCTCAACGTTCATCAGGCAGTTTCTGTATGCCTGGGCCAACTTGACAACCCCGCACTTCTGGAGATAATGCCTCCTACCTGCAAGTATTCGCAAAAGCAATGAGTCGCAATGCCGCACTGTCATACATCTATTGAAACGCTGCGCCGGCGCGGCTACCGGATTACACCGCAGCGGGCGCTGATTATCGAGGCGATTGCCCACAGTTGCCGGCATATGACCGCCGAGGAGGTCTTTGCGCGGGTGCAGCAGCGTACGCCGGGCGTGAATATCGCTACCATCTACCGGACGCTTGATTTCCTGGTGAAGGAGGGGTTAGCCCATCGGGCGGACCTGGGGAGCGGGCAGGTGATCTATGCCACGATCCAGCATGGTCCCCATATTCATCTGGTCTGCCGCCAGTGTGGCACGGTGATCGAGGCGGATGAGCAGTTGATTGCGGCGTTGCGCGTGCAACTGCAACAGCAGTATGGTTTTGCCGCCGATCTTCAGCACTTCGCGCTCTCGGGTTTGTGTCGGGATTGCCAGGAACGCTTCGAGACGGAACAGTAGCAGATGAAGGAGCATAAGTGGCATGGCTACATGGCGGGTTCATCTGGTTGGATTGACGTTGCTGACTGCGTTACTTCTCTCGGGCTGTGGCAATACACCCACTGCCGCGCCGCCAGTATCTTCCGAAGTGGGTACGGGCACCCTTGAGTTTCGCGCCAATGGCGAGGATTTTGTACGCCAGGGTTTTGTCACCAGCGACGGCTGGGCCATCAGTTTTGATCATCTGTATGTGACGCCGGCGAACCTCACGGCCTACCAGAGTGATCCGCCCTTCGATGCCGATGCAGGTGGTATGCCGCAGGCCGCTGTGCAGGTCAGCCTGGAAAAACCTACCACCGTTGATCTGGCTGCGGGTGATGCGCAGGCCGATCCCATCCTGGTGGGCGCGGTTGAAGCCGCCGCCGGGCGCTACAACGCGCTGGCCTGGGAACTGGTGCGTGCGGCGGATGGTCCTGCCGACGGCGCGGTGATCCTGATGGAGGGGCGCGCCGCGAAAGATGACGTAATGCTGCCCTTCCGCATCAGCCTGGATGGGGAGCGCGCCTATGTCTGCGGTGATTTCGTTGGTGATGAGCGCAAGGGTATCCTGCAGGCCGGGGAAACGGCGGATCTGGAGGCAACCTTCCATTTTGATCATCTCTTTGGCGATGGATCTGCACCGCCGGATGCCGACATTAACAGGGGCGCGCTGGGGTTTGAACCGTTTGCCGCGCTGGCCCAGGATGGCATGGTGGATGTCGATATGAGCGCGCTCCAGGCCGGCCTCTCTGCCGAAGACTATGCGAAGCTGACCGAGATGCATCTGGCGCATGTGGGCGAAGGCCACTGCCAAAATACGAGTGAAAGTTGACATAATGCCAGGAGCAAAGAGTATACGCTGGTACTATCTCCTGCCGCTGCTGTTGCTGCCGGCACTGGCACTGGCTGCCCCCGTCACCGCGCATGGCAGCAACATCTCCTACACGATTGGCCCGGCGGTTGCGCTGGTGGCGCAATTCGACAATGGTGAGCCGATGGCGGGAGCGCAGGTGACAATCTATGCCCCGGACGACCCGGTAAACCCCTGGATGACCGGCACTTGCGATGCCGAGGGACGCTTTACTTTTATGCCCGACCCGGATCGGCCCGGCAACTGGGAGGTGCAGGTGCGGCAGTCCGGGCATGGCGATATTGTTGTGATCCCAGTCGGTGCGGGAATGGCTACGGCTGCCGGGATGGGTGAAGGTGTCGCACGCTATGCCCCGGTGATGCAGCCGGTAGGCGGTGTCGGTGGGTACACGCCGCTGCAACTGCTCGTCATGGGCGCGTCGGTGGTCTGGGGGTGTGTTGGTACGGCCCTCTTCTTTATCAACAGGAAGTAGCTATGCATCTGCCGGATGGGATTCTCCCGGTGACGGTCTGCGCGGCGGGGTATGCGACCGGCGGGGCGCTGACCTGGTACGCGCTCCGCAAGATCAACCAGCAGCCCAATCCGCGGGCGCGGGTGCCGCAGGCAGCACTGCTGACGGCGGCCTTCTTTGTCGCCTCCTGGATTCACATCCCGGTGCCGCCGACCAGCGTTCACCTGATTCTGAATGGATTGCTGGGGGTGCTGCTGGGCTACTACGCGGTCCCGGCAATTTTGATCGGGCTCTTTTTTCAGGCGGTGATGTTTCAGCATGGCGGGCTGACTACACTGGGCGTCAATGCAACGATGATGGGGCTGCCTGCGTTGCTGGCCTACGTTCTCTTTCGCCTGCGGTTCCTTTTTGGACGGGAGAGTCGCGCTGGTACAGGTCTGGCCGGCTTTCTGGGGGGCGCCGGTGGACTGGCGCTGGCGGTTCTGATCTTCTATGGGTTGCTGGTGACCACCATACCGGCGACGCTGGACATTCGGATGGAACGTGCGGCGATCACGGCGCTGGCGCTGGCACACATTCCGGTCGTGCTGCTCGAAGGTGTTTTCACCGCGCTGGTGGTGCTCTTCCTGCAACGGGTGCGGCCGGATCTGCTGGATGGCGCATCCGGGTGGACCCCGCCGGTTCCGGTCGCTGCGCCTGATCCTTCCCTACCCGGCATCCGAGGAGCCGATGAACCTCACGCTTGATGCCTATGCCCACCGCGACTCGCCGCTCCACCGCTGGGAGCCGCGCTGCAAGCTGGTTGCGCTGCTGGTTTTGCTGTTTGCCTTTGCCTTTGTGCGTGACCTGCGTCTGCTTCCGGCCATGCTGCTGGTGACGGCCGGACTCTATGCCGCGTCCCGACTGCCCGCCGCATTGCTCCTCTCCCGAT
>CAKZQX010000065.1 GCA_937141995.1 uncultured Chloroflexaceae bacterium
CGGTGCCTACGGTCCCCGCCCGGTGCCAGCGGCGCGGGGGCCAGAAAATCTTCCGTTCAGCCGTTCGTTCTTACGCCCTACCCGGTGCCAGCGGGACAGGGGTGACAGTCTTCAACCGAGTGAGCCATGCTTGCCATGGAATTGTGGTACCATGTCATTGCATCGGCGCTCACACCGTCGGTGCCTACGGTCCCCGCCCGGTGCCAGCGGTGCGGGGGCCATCCTCCTGCTGCATACTCTACCAGTCCCCGCCCGATGTATGTATCGCCACCGGATGGATCGGCCCAATCATGAACCGGATCATGAAAGAAACTACGTGTGTCGGAAACGGGTAAAGGAGCCGTCGGTCATGCTTCAATGGGTCAATTGCAGAGCACTGCGCGACTGCATCTGTGCAGAGGGGAAAGGCAACATTGACTGCCTTACTGGTTGTGTCACCAGATAAACGTGCGTGCGTTGCGTGTGTGTTACGTAGTTGTTTGTTTTCTGGTTGTATTAACCTTATCAAAACTGACTGCGTGTGT
The DNA here is from genome assembly GCA_937141995.1 of uncultured Chloroflexaceae bacterium. Taxonomy (GTDB): domain Bacteria; phylum Chloroflexota; class Chloroflexia; order Chloroflexales; family Chloroflexaceae; genus CAKZQX01. The sequence goes on from CAKZQX010000065.1 coordinate 525, forward strand.
CTATAGGCAGATGATCAAAATAGACTCTGTCATAGTTGTATAGTATGACCAACGTACTACGTAAAAATGCATAAGTTGACTGTGCAAATGTTGTGCGCGCGCCTTTTTTCTTGCCCATTGGAATGCGCTCTATCCGTTTATACTATTCTGACAATGATATCTATATCTCCGAATTACGGTATGTTTTGCGGCCTGGCACGCAACTGCTGTACCTGCCGCCGGTTTGCGGGGCTTACATTGTTGCTTTCTTCACGATTTATGCTGCTTCGACTCGCTGCCACCCGACTGCATGCGTGTGCAGGGCTATTAACTGTTGGTTGTCATGTCGCAACCATTGTGGGTATTATCAAAACAGGAACGCTTTTTTTAGAAAATGCCCGGTTTTCTTGCCGGAATCAAGCGAATTCCGATAAAACGGGTGAGGTATTGTCTGATCTTATGCATTTTAAGGTGTCATTGCGGGCAATTGCTGCGATCATGGCATTATGATTCGCGGTGTGTGCCCTGATGTGGTAGCAATGCTTGCGCGTGAAAACGGCAAACAGTGCCGGACACTTCTATAGTGCCAGGTTCTCGCGGTGACGGTTGCTGTGCCATGTCGAGAACATCTATCTGGTCGAGTTAAAGGTAATAAATTGTAGAGTCCTTGCTCATCTGTTGCGGACCAGGCATGTATAGCGAACAGAGCACAAAGGAACACAGAACAATGTGCGCCAGGCGCATATCTATCGAACAACTGGTTGTCCCTTGTCTGTCTGTTCTTTCTCTGGTTAATGTGGTGACTGCAGTATGGTGGATTGGTACCGATAAAGTCAATGGGTTGTGTCTGGGCGATAACGCTGCGGAAATCGGCATAGACGAAATGTCGGTTTATCGGGTGAGTGCCGCCGTCATCGCATTGTCTGGTTAACGATCCGGATGATATATAGCGAACAGAGCGCAAAGGAACACAGAACAAAATATGCCGGGTGCAACGCTATCGGATAATTTCTCGTTGTCCTCTGGCCTTTGTTTGTCTGTTCCGGCTATAGGGTTTAACAAACTGCGTAAGTGGGGTAATACCAGACAAGGGCGAGCGGAACCCCGCTCGCCCTTGTAGCACGGCTTATAGCCGCACTTGCACTGTATGTGTGCGGCTACAAGCCACACCTGCGCACCTGTTATGGTGATACAGCCCGTCAGGAAGCGGCGGCTTCAACCTCCTCGATGATGCCGAACTCGCGGGCAATCTGCTGTACCCAGATGTCGATCCGGTCTTCCGTCAGTTCGTACTGGTTGGTGTTGTCCAGGGCCAGCCCCAGGAAGTGATCGCCTTCGACGGCGGGCGACTCCAGAAAATCATAATCCTCGGCAGGCCAGAGCCCCACCAGTGCGGCCCCACGCTCGCGGGCTTTGCGCGCCAGCGTGCCTATCGCGGTCTGGAAGGTTGTCGAAAACTCGGACTGGTTACCCAGGCCAAAGACGGCCACCTGCTTGCCGTTCAGGTCAAGGGAATCCATCTGTGGGAAAGCGCGCTTCCAGTGTAGTTGCAGGTCGCCTTCCTCCCAGGTTGAGGAACCCAGGATCAGTTTGTCGTACTCCTCCAGTTTGGTCACTTCAACCTTTTTGATGTTGAAGACCGTGACCAGATCTTTCTCAATGCTATCGAAGGACTTCTTGATCTTCTCGGCTGCATCGGCTGTATCACCGCGCTTGCTGCCATAAAACAGGCCAATCTTGGGCATGTCTTGCTCCTTTCAACCTGGGAAACGAAATTGCGTGTAAGCGCAGTGTAGCAGGCAGCTTTTCCCCGGTGCAACACTCACTTTAACCAAACTTTGGTGGAGTCATTCTGTACATTTCAGCATCTACGGCTGGAGCACTCCTTCTGTTTCGCCCTCGACGGCGATGATGACTGTATCCACGGTCGGGAATTGTAGCAGCGTCTGCGTAATCTGCTGACGGATCATGCGCACGCGTAGCGAGCCGCCGCCATATGCGCGCATTTCTTGCGAGAAGTCTGCCGTCGCCACGCCATCTTCAATCGTCAGGCTGCGTAGGGTGACGCGCGGTCCCCAGTCCGGCCGGTTGCCGGGGTAGTTGAGCACCTCCTCCGGCGTCGGTAGCGCTGTGCGGAAGCCGATCTGCGTGCGGGGCGGTCCCCAGAGCAGTTCATTCAGCGCTGCGGTGCCAATCGCCGGGGTCTTGACCACGCGCTGGGTGTGGGGAACTACTTCCTCGTTACTGGGATGCAACCAGTAAATGGTCACCTCTGCTGTGTTCGGGTCATCTGGGCCGAGGACGCGCACCGGCTGCCGCGCCAGGATGTTCCCACCCGCACTGCGCAATTCCAGCGTTGCGGGTTGGGTGGGCGGCGGATCGCCGGGACTCAGCCAGCTCAGGTTGCCGATTGCCAGGCCGCCACCGAGTTTCCCCCGCAGCAGCGTAAACGACTGGCTGAAGTGGGTGCCGTCCTGCCAGCGCAGGGTAGCGGTGACCTGCTCACCCGGCTGTCCGCCCCAGATCGTGGCCTGGAGGTGCAGCGGCAGTGTCACCGGGGCATCGGGCTGCGGCAGTTCGATTGCGGCCGAGACGGCCGGAGGCGACCAGGTGCGCAGGGCATCCTGTCCAATATTGCCACGCTCAACCTGCCACGCGGCGGGATTTTGCGGATCGTAGGTCAGCACGATGCGCTCAAACGCCTGGTAGGTAATCTCGCGCAGTTCCCCGTTTTTGTAGGTCTCTACCGTGGTTGCGGCGGTCAGCGGCAGCCCGATATCATGCAGCCAGCCGCCGGGGAACAGGTCAGCGCGGTTGATATAGTTCCAGAAGCGCATCGGGACGACATGACCGGGCGCGGGTTGTAGTTGGGCATCGTAGGGCACAAACATCCCTGTGCTGATCGGCATGGTGCCGCCAGTGAAGCCGGCGGGGGGCGCTTGCTGCCAGCGTGGTTGGGCCGCATGCGCCAGGGCCGCGTAGGTGATGCCCATCGCATTGACGGGGCCGTCCGGGTCGCGCTCCATCAGTTCAACCGTGAGCCGTCCATACATAAAGGCCCAGGTCGGATCGACGACCGCGCCGCGATGGTCTTCGAGGCGGCCCTTCTCGAAATACTGGGCCGGGTGCCCATCGGCATAAGTCAGGTCGGTCAGGGGGTAGCCCAGAATGCGCATACCCTGGTGTTGAGTATAGTACTCCTGGAACCGCTCGTTTACACCGGGGGTTGCGTGGGTTGTCGTCGCCGGCAGCAGTAGCGCGACCAGCAGCAGCGCGACGAGCCACGGTGTCATCCATCGTATCTCCTTCATGGCTATTCTGCTCCTCTCAGTTTCACGGCATCCGGATGCAGGGCGGAAGTATGGCTCCCGCCGGGTGCTTGCCGCAGCCGGGGAACACCGGCACGAACCGGGACTCCCACGCGGTGATGTCCGGGATGTTCAGATTAAACATTTAAACTTGTTTAGACAGTGTGTCGCAGGGTAGTGGTGATAAACATCATAGTTCCAGCATACCCGGTATCGCTGCATCTGAGGAGCAGCCAGAGGTGGAATATGCGGCGGACGATGGTTCAGATCTGATCCTGGTCAGGCGGACAGGGAGGTATCGGTCGGGATACGTAGGTGTGCAGCATTAGCTCCGGTAATCCTTTACGCCATCCAGGGAACCACTCACGCCGCCATGCATTCTGGTTGGGTGAAGCTCATACTGCGCCCCTACTTCAATTCAAATGCATGCCACGCAGGTGGGCAAACTCGGTGGTAAACTGCGCCTCCATCTCGGTGCGCGCGGTGGAAGGTAGCAGCGAGGCCCGCACTGCATTCAATACCAGGCGTTCCAGGTTGACAGCAGTGAGTTCAAAGGTGCGCGCGATTGCCAGATACTCATCGGTGAGGGTGGTGTTGAACATGGGCGGATCATCCGAGTTAATCGTCACGTACAACCCGGCATTGAGCAGGCGCGGCAGCGGATGTCGCTCCAGGCTGGGAGCCACTCCCAGGCAGACATTGCTGGTCGGGCAGACTTCGAGGGGGATCTGGCGGGTGCGCAACTCGGCCACGAGGCTGGTATCCTCCAGGCAGCGCACACCATGCCCGATGCGAATGGCATGCAGTGCCCGCAGCGCCCCGCGAATACTCTCCGGGCCGACGGTCTCCCCGGCATGCGGTACACTGGGCAGTCTGGCGGCGCGCGCGCGCTCAAAGGCAGCGACAAACTTCTCCGGTGGATGACCTTCTTCCGGCCCACCCAGGCCCAATGCCACCACGCCGTCGGACATGCCACTGATGGCCCACTCGGCGACCAGTTCGCCCTCCTCAGGAGAAATCATCCGGGGAATGTCAATGATCAACCGCATCGTCACGTCCAGTTCCGCTTCGGCCCAGGCCCGTGCCCGGTTGAGCGCATCCAACTGGTCGCGAAAGGACAACCCCCTGGTGTGATAGTGCGTAAACGCGGTGTAGGTAACTTCACTGTAGCGTATCTGCTGGGCGGCCTGGCCGGCTAAAAACTCACGCGCAATCAACTCGATATCCTCGGGGGTGCGGATGCAGTCCGATACCGCCAGATAGATCTCCACAAAGTGCGCAAAATCCGTGAATCTGTACCACTCGCGCAGACCGGCAACGCTGTCGGCCGGTAGGTCTACCTGATGGCGTTGCGCCAGAGTCAGTAGCGTTGCCGGCTGGATCGATCCCTCCAGATGCACATGCAACTCAACCTTCGGCATAGCATAGATGAAAGACTCCAATGACATCGTGGCCTACCTTCCCTGCCTCACAGGATGATTTTGCGCTCGTTGATCAGGCGCTGCCGGGTTTTTTTGAACAGATCGTCGTATTTCATGCGGCCCTGCGTGATTTCATATTTATAGGCTTTGAGCATCTGATGTACCTCAGCATCGAGTCGCTCTTCGACCATTAACTCATCTATAATAATCTCCTGGATTGCCAGGCGTAACTGGCTATCATTGCTTTGGAAAAGTATCCCATCAATCTCGGCCAGTTCATCGACCAGTTGTTCTGCCAGTTGTTCAACCTTTTTCGGGGAGAGTTTCATAAATCCTCCTGCTGTGATCTGGTATGGTTTGCTTTTCGACCGGAGTGTGCCCGCCGGCGTCGGCGGACTTGTTGCAGAAAGAGCAGTGCGGCCAGCCCCCAACCCAGCCAGGCAAGCAGTGCATGTTTGAACCGCGTAAAGAGCAGCAGCACCAGCAGGGTGGTACGGAACAGTCCTACCAGCAGACGGCGATGCCGTGGTGACTGCGTATCGTGGCTCCAGTCCAGGTCGGAGAGGCGCGGCAGCAGATTCTGCGCGACACAGCCTTCAAGTGAGAAAATGTAGATCACATCTGTGTAGCGAGCAGCCAGCAGAATATCCCGATGCAGTGCTTCCCATGGCAGTGGCAGTAATCCCGCGCCGGCGCTGTAGGGCGTGCCGGTCCAACTGCCGGTGCTACCAATGGCGATGCTGTCCGCATCGGGACCATAGCTGGTGATGAGCGCGCCGCCCAGGTCATTTCCCAACAGTTTGACAGGCAGGCTGCTGGGGCACATCAATACTTCCACATCAGCCGGCAGATCAACAATATCGAGCGCCCGCTGGATCAGTGTTGTCCCGGCGCGGCGATCATCGGCCAGCAGGGGCAACTGGTAGGTATGCACTTCATAGCCGTCGTAATGGATCTCGTTAATCAGATCGTTGTACGCGGCCCGGGCTGCCGGGTAGAGCACATTCTCGTGGGCCAGCCAGAAGCGGCGTATAATACGCGCTGGTTTCCACTGTTCGATATGGGCCGCTTCGCCGGTTGGCGGCTCCATATCCAGGCCGATAGCGGCGAAGCGCAGGTGATGGGACTGCGCCCACGCGCGAAAGATCCGGTAGCGCTCGATGGCCTGCGGGTAGTTTTGCAGGTTAAACCAGCGTCCCTCGTCCGGCGGCAGGAGTAGCCATGCCACAGTCGAAATACCGTGCGCGTGGAGTTGTTGCACTACCTCGGCCTGGGCGTCGCTCAGGTCAGTCATTGCCAGCGCAATGCTGTACTGCTGCGCGGCCAGTTCCGCCAGCAACTGCCGTTCCACCAGCAATTGCTGGAGCGCGCTCCCCGCTAACTCGGTAAAAAAAATAAGCTGCGGCCGGGCGAGGGTCGTTGTTGTCTGCTCACTTGTTGCTGCTGTCTGTTGCACGTGTAGTGATAACTGACAAACGACACAGCACACTCTGCTGGTCGTTTGTCATGGTATGCTATTCATTCAGCCGGGTGTTTGTACGGCTGACGCGGACGGCTCCGGTTGGTGGTGACACCTGTCCGTGTGTGGATGTGTTACTACCTTCGTTGCTATTATACTCGAATCAAGACCGATATGAAGAAGATTATGGGGGAATCGGTCAGGAACGCAAAACTGGTGCCGGTAGTAGCGCCCTGGCTGGGGACGCGCAGAAGCGCGTCCCTACAGAATATCCGCGAGCAACGTCTATTCGGAGCGACCTGCTCCTCAGTCTGTCGCCGCGTCGGTAACAGGCGGGTCAGTGGCCGGGATAGTGTCAGGCACAGATGGTGGCTCCGGGTCCGCCTGCTCATTATCCGGATTGTCTTGTGCATCTGCCGCAGATGAGGCAGGCGGTGATCGCGGTTCAGTCTGTTCGGTATCCGGGCCGGCTTGTGCCTCCTCTTCGAGCGAGGAGCTATCGGCTCGTGGATTGGTATTCTCCGAAGATTCACACCACTGGTTGCGCTCTGAAACGGCGGCAGTGGTGGTACGGTCATTCAAGGTCCAGACGATCTTATCCGCAGCCGGGAAGGTGACGACAAAGGCAAACGGTCCCTCGGGATAGAACCCGGTTCGCCCCGGTCGATTATCGACGACTTCGGGAAGTTCAAACTCTTCCGGTTGCAATTCGTTGTATTCCGCCGGCGTAATCCGGTTCCGGTTGCCATAAGGAATGATAACCGTTCTGTCGCTCAGGTTTTCATACCCAAAGTAGGCGGTAAATGTACCGTCAGCGTTGTTCGCTATGCACTCCAGGATTGGGCGCACAACCTGCGCCTGCTCAATAGTTGGTGTTGGCGTGACCGATGGTGTCGCGGATGGCGTCATGCTCGGCGTTGCGGATGGTGTCACGGATGGCGTCACGGATGGCGTCACGCTCGGCGTTGCGGATGGTGTCGCGGGTGGTGTTACACTTGGTGTCGCGGGCGG
>CAKZQX010000066.1 GCA_937141995.1 uncultured Chloroflexaceae bacterium
GTTGGGCGGGCGGCCGCCGTCTGAAGTTCTTGTGCCATCCGTTCATCGATAGCCTGCTGTGTCTGGTCAAGCGATGAGAGCGTCGGCGTCTCAATCGGATACGCCTGGCTCGCCGGCGCGGCGCTATCCGGGCTACTACACCCACTTAATATCCACGCGAGGACCAGCAGGACTGCCGCTGCGATACTTCGGGTTGTTGATCCTGCTCCAGTGTAATGGTTCGCCACCGCGCATCCTCCTTATCGGGACAGCGCGCCCCGAACCGGCGCGTTGTCCCATGCAATGGCTATGGACCGGGATAGGGAGACTCCTCCCACTGCCGCGTCTCGACATTAAAGACGAACTGAGTGCCATCTGCCGCTTCCAGCGTGAAGCGGGGTGGGTTTGCCGCAATTATCGTTACGGCCCCGTGTTCGGTTGGGGTAGGGAAATCAAAGACCTCGTCCGGTTCATAATCGCCAGGTGTAACTGTGTAGAAGCCGATCTTTCCTTGATCGGGATTGTCAGGGTCATACCCTGCCACAAAATAGAAATAGTCATTATCAATCTGATTTTGCCAACAGTTCTTATAAATCAGGGTGCGCCGAAAGTAGATGCGTTCGCAATCAGTGAGAATACCTGTTGGATGCGGTATTGTTGGGAGGTCTGTTGGCAGTGGTGGTAGCGTTTCAGGCGTTGGGCGGGCGGCCGCCGTCTGAAGTTCTTGTGCCATCCGTTCATCGATAGCCTGCTGTGTCTGGTCAAGCGATGAGAGCGTCGGCGTCTCAATCGGATACGCCTGGCTCGCCGGCGCGGCGCTATCCGGGCTACTACACCCACTTAATATCCACGCGAGGACCAGCAGGACTGCCGCTGCGATACTTCGGGTTGTTGATCCTGCTCCAGTGTAATGGTTCGCCACCGCGCATCCTCCTTATCGGGACAGCGCGCCCCGAACCGGCGCGTTGTCCCATGCAATGGCTATGGACCGGGATAGGGAGACTCCTCCCACTGCCGCGTCTCGACATTAAAGACGAACTGAGTGCCATCTGCCGCTTCCAGCGTGAAGCGGGGTGGGTTTGCCGCAATTATCGTTACGGCCCCGTGTTCGGTTGGCGTCGTTGTCGCAAACGAGTCTGCCACATCGGGTTCGTTGAGAATGGCGGTATAGAACCCCACCGTGCCCTGGGCCGGATTAGCTGTATCGGCACCAGCCACGAAGAAGAAGTACTTATTCCCCTCAAGGTCAGCCCAGCAATTGGTCTCGCTGATGCGGTTAGTGAAGGTGAGAGTATCACAATGCTCTCGAAATCCAGTTGGAGGAACAGAGGTAGGTTGGTCCGTTGGTAACGCCCGCAGGGTTACAGAGGTTGGGCGGGCGGCCGCCGTCTGAAGTTCTTGTGCCATCCGTTCATCGATAGCCTGCTGTGTCTGGTCAAGCGATGAGAGCGTCGGAGTACCATCAATTGGATACGCCTGGTTCGCCGGCGTTGCTGAGTCGGGTTGACCACAACTACCGAGAAGCACCGAGAGCAATGCAAGGCATCCTAAAATCCTGAACACATGAACCTGCCAACTTGTATGGTCTTTCATATATATCTCCTTTGTTAACCAGCACCATTGGCAAAATCTGTCACAAATGGCAGTAAACGTTGCTCCACCGGATTGGGCCGTTGCAGTGACTCGCCCGTGGCCTGATCTTCTTCCGGCGTGAACTGGGCATTCATGGTTTCATAGAGCGCGTACCAGCCCTGGTCCGGCGTAAGAAATGCGTCGGTGTCGAGCTTTGTAGTCCAGTCAGAGGTATCAGTGAAATCACAGGCGGTAGTGGTGCAACTGGTGGTGATGCCGCTGATAAACATATTTTCACCCTGCTCTTGAGCATAGCGCTTGACGTTATACCACTCATAAGCAAACTCGGCCTTATAGATTTGCGGGAGCGAACGCGCAAAAGGTAGACCATCGGATAGTTCATATGCCAGTTCCAACGCCGGAATGTGGGGAAAGTTTGTACTTGTAACCGGCCCGTCGGTCCAATTTTCCCGTGGTTCGTTACGTGGGGCGGCGGTGGCATCGCGTTCCTCGATCACGCGCAGACCGGCCGAGCCCCGGGTCGCCGGTATCTGATCACGAAGGGCCAGTTCGACGATGTCGTCGCGCAGGTGAGCGGACGCGATCGC
>CAKZQX010000067.1 GCA_937141995.1 uncultured Chloroflexaceae bacterium
TGTCTCAACTCACCGCGTCAGCGCCTCCACTGGTTGCGAAACTATCTCCGGCGCGGCCAGCGGCAAGTGAAGGTGCCCGGTTTGCGGCGGCGCCGCTGTTGCCAGAGTGCGCGGCGGGTGGGGCCACGCTCGGCGAGTGCTGCCGTGGAGAGGGTACAGTTTGTATCAGGCAGATCTACGGCCACATCTTCCAGATCAGGGGCAAACTCGATCAGGGTGTGGTGGGCCAGGGCGACCAGTTGCCCGGCGGTGTGATCAGCGGTGGCTGCCTGTGTAACCTGTAAGAGCGCCCGGCGTAGCGCCCCAATTGCCGCATCCACCTCCGTGTCGGAGCGGGCGGCATCGGCGGCAATCCGGTCAGCCTGGCGGGTGGCCCACTCGATCAGCGGGCGGGCCAGGTCGTCGGTCAGATCGCCGGTCAGCCCGGCGTCTTCCATAATGCGTTCGGCGGCCTGCTGCCGGCGTGCGTATGTCACGTTACCCCTCACTTGTGAGAATGCCATCCAGACGCGAAGCCTGGCGTGGCGAACTGACTTCCTTGCCGAAATCGTCGCGCCGAAATACGATGACTCCACCGGCCATCGTCAACATCACCTGACCGCGCAGTTGCTGCCCGTGGATAGGGCTGTTCTTGCCCTTTGAGGCAAAGGTTGTCACATCGACGGTCCAGGGAATATCGGGATCAAACACAACCAGGTCAGCGCGTGCGCCCGGATGCAGCGTGGATGGGGATCGTCCCAACACCTGCGCCGGTCCCTCGGTCAGTTTGGCGGCCACATTCACCAGGTCCATCTCACCCCGGTGAACCAGGGTCAGCACCAGGCCCAGTGCCGTCTCCAGACCGCTGATACCACAGGCAGCAGAGCCATACTCGCACTCTTTATCAACTGTGGAGTGGGGCGCATGGTCGGTGGCAATCGCATCAATTGTCCCATCGCGTAGCCCTTCGAGCAGTGCCTCGATATCCTCCTCGCCCCGCAGCGGCGGACTCACGCGAGTACGTGTGTCGTACGGCGAGAGCAGTCGGGGATCAAGCCAGGTGCGCAGCCCCAACCCCTGATGATTCTGGGCCGATTTCTTGCCCCGGCCGCGTCGTCCGCCTTTGGCCGGCTCCGCCGAAGCCTCGCCCGTCTCAACCTCGGCCAGCGACCCCAGCACCCACTGGTCGGTCAGCGTGAGGTGATGCGGCGTAACCTCGGCCGTTACGCGGACACCGCGCCGGCGGGCATTGCGGATAAGCGCCACCCCGCCCGCCGTGCTTACATGACAGATATGCAGATGCGCCCCGGTCATCTCCGCCAGCGCAATATCGCGGGCAATCTGGGACTCCTCGGCAGCGGCGGGATAACCGGGCAGTCCTAGCCGGGTACTGACGACGCCTTCGTGCATGGCCCAGCCCGAGTTGAGCCGGGTGTCCTCGCAATGGCTCATAATCGGCACGCCCAGCATGCTGGCATAGGCCAGCGCATTGCGCATCATCACCGGATCTTGCACCGGGCTGCCATCATCGCTAAAGGCAATACAGCCCGCCTCCACCAGTTCCGCCATCTCGGTCAGTGTACCACCGGCGCGCCCAAGCGTTACCGCGCCAATCACATCCACGCGAATATGCCCATCGCGGCGGGTGATCTGGCGTACCTGGCGCACAACGGCGGCCCGGTCGTGCGGAGGATTGGTGTTCGGCATAGCACAGATCGTCGTAAAGCCACCCCGGGCTGCCGCCAGCGTGCCGGTCGCAATCGTTTCTTTATGCTCCTCTCCGGGCTCACGCAGATGCGTATGCAGATCGGTAAAGCCGGGAGCCACCACGCACCCCCGCGCGTTAATCACCTCAACATTATCGCCGATCGCCTGCTGCTCCGGCGACATCTCAGCCAGATCAAAGATCTGGACCACTTTCCCGTCTTCAATCAGCACATCGCCCACGGTCGCCACCCGCTGGGCCGGGTCGATAATGCTGCCATGTTTAATTAAGTAACGCATCCATCTCTCCAGTATAGTTACCAGTTCACAGGTAGAGGGTTTCGTCAGGATCATTCCTCATGTGTCACCTGCGACGCAAGTTGATAGAGCAGCGCCATCCGCACCGCCACGCCATTGGTTACCTGCTCACCAATCACCGCGCGGGATGAGGTGACGACTTCCGGTGCGATTTCTATCCCTTCATTGATCGGGCCGGGATGCATAATCAACACATTATCGGCCAGTTGAGCCAGGCGCTCCTCGGTCAGGGCGAAAAAGCGGCTATACTCGCGCAACGAAGGCAAAAGGCCCGCCTGCTGCCGTTCCTGCTGCAGCCGGAGGGCCATTACCACATCAGCACCATCGAGCGCTTCTTCCAGACTATAGGTGATCCGTACACGCGGCCAGGTCGCCTGCCAGAAGCGCGCTGGTCCCAGCAGCGTCGGTGGGGCACAGAGCGTTACCTGTGCATCCATTTTGGTAAACCCCCAGAGATTGGAGCGGGCCACCCGGCTGTGCAAAATATCGCCGATAATTGCAACCTTCAAATTGTCCAGATAGCCGAGTTTCTCGCGGATGGTAAAGAGGTCCAGGAGTGCCTGCGTTGGATGCGCATGCCGTCCATCCCCGGCATTGATCACCGACCCGTGAAAATGCCGGGCGACCAGGTGGGCCGCGCCCGCCTGCGCATGCCGTATTACCAGTATATCCGCGCCCAACGCCTGCAACGTGCGCACCGTATCGATCAGCGACTCACCCTTTTCGACGCTGCTGCTGCGCGCGGCAAAGTTAATAATATTCGCCGAGAGTGAGCGCGCCGCCAGTTCAAACGAGATTCGCGTGCGGGTACTCTCCTCGTAAAACATGTTCACAACCGTTTTGCCACGCAGTGCCGGTACCTGCTTAATCTCACGCGAGAGCACCTCTTTCATACTCTCAGCCGTCTCCAGCACTGCGTCAATCTCGGCGCGGCTCACATCGTCAAGGTCAAGCAGATGCCGGCGACGCTCACCTTCCGGCATGACACTGGCTACTACACTGGGTTGCGGTTGCATCGATTCCTCTCCTCCTCATGTATCCTGCCGCACAATCATCACCGCATCTGCACCGTCATCGACCTCGTTCAGGCGCACCTCGACCCGCTCATCGCCGGCAGTGGGCACATTCTTCCCCACAAAATCGGCGCGGATGGGCAATTCGCGGTGCCCCCGATCCACCAGTACAGCCAGTTGAATGCGCGCGGGACGGCCCAGATCGGCCAGGGCATCCAGCGCGGCGCGAACCGTGCGCCCGGTGTAGAGCACATCATCAACCAGGACTACCGTGTGCCCGGTGATATTATTTTGAATGTGTGTTTTATGCACCCGGGGCGCGGGCCAACGCTTGCTAAGATCATCCCGATAGAGCGTTATGTCTAAATGACCGACCGGCACCTGATAGCCTTCAAAATCGGTCAGCGCGGCGGCAATCCGCTCGGCCAGCGGCACCCCCCGGCGACGAATCCCGACCAGGATGACATCACCCACACCCTCGTTGCGCTCGGCAACCTCGTGGGCAATCCGCACCAGTGCGCGGCGGATATCATCGGCATTCAGTATCTGCTTTTCACTCATGATGGCACTCTCCCGCGTAGGCCGGCAGCACCCGGAAGCCCAATGATCAGCCGGCGGGTATTGCGAAAACGAGGAACATATCGCCACCTGCACGTGAAATGGTATCAACGCAAAAGCGGCAGCGCGGAACTGGCTAACTATGTTGTCATCTACTCTAATATCCAGGGGATCAAACGGGTTGCCCCGGTGCGGAGGATTACGCTTGTGCATGGATGCATATCCTTCTCAGCCTCACAGGACTGGGTTAAAGGCGATTTTCATTCTAGCATGGTACGGTGGGGTATGTCAAAAGCCTTGACTATTGGCTGACAAAGATTTACACTATACTCTAATACAATAAACAGAGGAGATGCTCGATGAATTCCTACTCTCGTCCTTCCTGCTGGAAGAACGCCGAAGTACTAGGGAGACTCACCCTCGCTGAGATGTTGCCGGTGGCGACGCGTCCTTCAGCGCTACGGGCACTACTACTGCTGTCTGGAGCAACCCATCCGGGTGATGCAGCACTGGCGCGCACAACTGATGCTGAACTGGCGCTGGTGCAAGAGGTGCTTGAAATGCTCCATCGCTCCGAACCGGCCAATACCGCCTGACGCGCCACCGGCTGTTCGGTAGACATTTTTGCTGCAATGCAGCCCATGCCTGTGGAATGAGTTCTTCCACGCCGGCGTGGGCTGCTTGGTATGTGTGGCTCTGCGCGGGTGCGTTACTCTGATGACGTAGTAGACTGCTCCTTACTCCGGCGCAACCAGGTCAATCTCGAAGAGCTTCGGCCAGAGCTTTCCCGTCACGAACAGGCGATCCGTTGCCGGGTCGTAGGCAATCCCGTTGAGCACATCAACCGGCTGCCGGCGATCCTCCGGGCTGAGGAGCCCGCTCAGGTCGATCCAGGCCGTCACCCGCCCGGTCGCCGGGTCAATCCGCGCCACCCGATCGGTCTGCCAGATGTTGGCATAGACCTCGCCCTGAATATATTCCAGTTCGTTCAGGCGAGTGACGGGGCCGGTTGCATCCGTAACTTCAACCCGCCCAATCTCCGCAAAGGTTGCCGGGTCGCGGAAGGAGAGCGTTGCCGTGCCGTCACTCATAATCAACCGCTCGCCGTCGTGCGTCAGCCCCCAGCCCTCGGTGGGATAGGTGAACTCGCCCAGGCGCGTAAAACTTTCCCGCGCATACCGGAAGCCCACATTCGCCTGCCAGGTCAACTGGAAAATTGTATCGCCAAAGAGCGCAATCCCCTCGCCAAAATATTCCGGCTCCAGCGCAACCTGTTCCAGCACGGTACCGGTCTCCAACTCCACCCGGCGCAATGTAGACTGCCCCCGCCGCCCGGTGCCCTCGTAGAGCAGGCCATCGGCATAGACCAGTCCCTGGGTGAAGGCTGCCGGGTCGTGGGGATAGGTGTTGACGACGGTGTAGGAGTAGACCGGCGCGGCGGGGGGCAGCGTTGCCGTGGGCATAATCTCGGATGGGGGCAGCGCCGTCGGTGGTGTAGCTGTGGGTGTGGCCGACGGCTGCGGCGCGCCCGTCCAGCCGGAACCGTTACTGATAAGCGGGATATTGACCTGATCGGCCTGGTTGCTCTGCGCCGTCAGGTAGGCCAGCGACGCGCCGGAGAGCAGGACAATCGCAATTGCAGCGGTTATCAGGTAACGCATGAAGTGGTTGTGCATGTTTTTGCTCCGTATGCCGTATGCCGTATGCCTTTCAGCGGCAGTATACCATTAAGTTGAGCGTGAGGGCTATGGAGCGGATTGTTATGGTTTCGCGCACTTCGCGCGTTTTCGTGGAGTTCATGGTCCGGAGTGGCGTAATCTACACGTCCGCGTAATCCACATCTTTACTGAATTTTCATGGACACTTGGGGCGTGTGGCGTGGGGGGATGGTATAATTTGCACAACATAACATTGCCGGAAATACCGGGGCTCAACCGCACTATTTGTGAGCTTTTGGTCGCATTCGGGGACAGTAGACTTAAGGAGTACCTAGCGTGACAATCAACTACGAAAACGGTCTGCAAACCCTCGAATCCTTCATCAAATCCGAAGACAGTGATGACTGGCGTGACTTTAATGCGAACAAAGAACGTCTGGCTAACAATCTCCGCCGGGAACGTCGCTTTGGCTCCACCGAAACTCTGCGCAACGAGCGCTCCGAAATCATTGATAACTTGAATCCCCTGGCATTGAAGCTCACCGGGATCAGCTTCACCGACCTGGCAATGGGCAAAACACCGCTCTACGCTGCCCCTGTGCCCGAAAAACCCACCGCTACGGAGCAACTACCCGGTGAAGCTGAACAACCTGCACCAACCCAGAACGATTTCCACTACGATGTCTTTATCAGCTATAGCAGCAAGGATGGTGCGTGGGTACAGAATGTGCTGCTTAACTACCTGGAGAAGCAGGGTCTACGGGTTTGTATTGACTATCGTGACTTTGAAATCGGTGTGACAACGTTGGGGAATATCACAAATGCGACAAAACAGAGCCGCAAAACCCTGATCGTTATGACCCCGAACTGGCTGGAGAGCGAGTGGGCCACCTTTGAGCGATTCCTGCTCCAGACCCGCAGTCCGGCCAATCGTGAGCGGCGTTTCCTGCTGTTGCTTCAGCAAGAAACAGAAATTCCAGAGCATCTGCAGATCTTCACTTACCTTGATCTCACCGACAGACAGTTGACATTTGAGGAACAGATGCAGCGCCTCCTCAAAGCAATTCGCACACCTCCAACAATGTAACTCCAGAATGCCGAACAGCGGGAAACGTTGCCGGTCCAACCGAGCAACCATTTCTCACCGTTCAACCCAACCCCAAATGCCGGCCTACGGGATACAGCCTACGGGATACAGCCTACGGAATGAAGAAATCATCCCACATTTCAGGATCGCCGAATTTCCCCGCCTCAGCCAGAGCTACATAGACATCGCCTTCTGCATCGTCGTCATCGTCGTTCTGGCTGCTGCGCACAAAGGCAATCACATCATCGGCGCCGTCGCCGTTGCAGTTGCCTACGACGAACACCTCTTCCTCGACGCAGAAGTACTCGGCCCACTGCTTGCCGGTGCCGACAAATGTACTGCCGGTAGACAGAGCCACGTAGACATCACCTCCCTGATCGGCATTACTACTGCGTACAAACCGGATAATGTCGTCCCGGCCGTCTTCGTCGAAGTCTCCTACGCCGCAGATCTCACCGTCGATACAGAAAAACTCTTCCCAGAGACGTGACTCTCCGGCGTTGAAGCTGTCGGCCCAGGCAATCGGTACCTGGGTCGGGATGCGGCTGATCAGAAATGCCGGCCCTATGACAGCCAGTATCCAGAAGCGTATCCGGCTGCGTTGACATTGATTGTTGTGTAAAGCCATACGTTACCTCCATTTTGCAAACCACAGGCATATCCGCCTGATAGCTACTGTCGGTAGCAATTATCAGAGCGTGCCTGGTTAAGATAAGGTTTACATTTGGTATAGGAGAAGACGTTCAAGGAGTAAGTGGCGTTGCAGCGTGTCAGCCCGGCGCACGCAATGGAGAATATAGCGGCTATGTGAATTAATACGCCGCGTGTGCTAGGATTCAGTTGTAACGTTTTGTCGAAAGCCGTAAGAAGGATTGCTTGTATGAAACTTCGTACTGAACTTGCTTTAACATTTGATGATGTACTGCTGGTTCCCCGCCGCTCGTCCATCCGCTCACGCCGCGCCGTCAATACGCAGACACAGTTTAGCCGCCGCATTGCACTGTCCATTCCGATTGTTTCATCGAATATGGATACTGTCACCGAGTCCGCGATGGCGCTGGCAATGGCCCGGTTGGGTGGGATTGGCGTGATCCACCGTTTTATGTCGGTTGAGCGCCAGGCCGCCGAGATTGAGCGGGTCAAGCGCGCCGAGGGCTTTATGGTTGAACATCCGCTGAGTGTCCCCGCCGATGCATCGGTGCAGCAGGCCCGCAACATCCTGGCGGCGCACAATATCGGCGGTCTACTGGTACGCGGCAACAACGGCGAGGTACTTGGTCTGGTGACAACGCGGGATCTGCTCTTTGAGCGGGATGCCGATCTCCCCGTGACTGCGGTAATGACGCCGCGTGAGCAGTTGGTTACGCTGTCGCCGGGTACGTCGTTGGATGCGGCCCGCGAGACGCTGCACCGCCATCGCGTTGAGAAGTTGCCCGTGGTCGATGGTACGGGGCAATTGCAGGGGTTGGTGACGGCCCGGGATATCATTCAGATTGAGCAGTGGCCTGATGCCACCAAAGACGACCGGGGGCGGCTGCGCGTTGCCGCCGCCGTGGGCGTGCGTCCCTCCGATGAAGACCGTGCCGCCGCCTGTGTGCAGGCCGGGGCGGATGCGCTGGTTGTGGACATTGCCCATGGTCATGCCGATACCGCTATCGGCATGATCCGCGCGCTGAAGGCCCACTTTCCGGAGGTGGATGTAATCGGTGGCAATGTGGCAACAGCGGAAGGTGTGCGGGATCTGGTTGAGGTTGGCGCGGACGCGATTAAGGTTGGCGTTGGCGCGGGATCAATCTGCATTACGCGGCTCGTGACCGGGTTTGGCGTGCCGCAATTGACGGCGCTTGACGAGTGTGCCGCTGCCGGCCACGCGCTGAATATCCCAATCATTGCGGATGGTGGTATTCGGATTGCCGGCGATATTACCAAAGCCCTGGCCGTCGGATCGAGTACGGTGATGCTGGGTAGCTTGCTGGCGGGCACGGACGAGAGTCCCGGCGCAGCGGTGATCCGCAAAGGTCGCCGCTATAAAGTTGTGCGCGGGATGGCCTCACTAAGCGCCAATATCAACCGGCAGGAGATCGACCAGCGGCGCGAGATCGATCCCGAGGATTGGGAACGCGTTGTACCGGAGGGGGTGGAAGCGATGGTGCCGGCGCGGGGACCGGTGCATGATGTAGTCCATCAACTGGTGGGTGGGCTTCGCTCCGGGCTGAGTTACGCGGGGGCCGCCACAATTGAAGAACTCTGGGCCAACGCGGAGTTTATTCGCATCACAGCGGCGGGGCGGCACGAGAGCGAGGTGCATGATGTGACGATGTAACGCGTTCCACAACCTGAGCTATAATTTGTATCTATTCAAGTATTCAGGGAAGGGGGCGGCAGCATGGTTGTTGTCCTCCTTCCCGTTGGTTAACCTGGAGAGGACAATAACGCAATGGCCGAAACACCACTCAAAGCAGGCGATCCTGCTCCCGATTTTGAACTGACGAACGAGAACGGTGAGACGGTTCGCCTGGCGGATTTCCGGGGGCGGCGGGTGCTACTCTACTTCTACCCCAAAGACGATACATCCGGCTGTACTACGCAGGCGTGTGGGTTCCGCGACAACTACCCCGCCATCGTGGAGCAAAACGCCGTCGTGTTGGGCATCAGTCCCGATGGAGTGACGTCGCATCAGAAGTTCAAGACCAAGCATGATCTGCCCTTCACCCTGCTGGTTGATGACCAGCATACCGTTGCTACGGCCTATGGCGTGTGGGGCGAGAAGAAGATGTATGGCAAGACCTACATGGGCATCATCCGCAGCCACTTTGTGATCGACGAGGAGGGTAAGATCGTCGCTGCGCAGGTGAATGTCAAGCCCAAAGATAGCGTGCCCCAGGCACTGGCGGCGCTGGGGAGTTAACGCTTGTATGGCGTGCGCCTGGATATGAATAACCGGGAGTCCCGGCTTGCGCTGGTGGGATGCCTGCCGGGGCCGCAGCATACTGCCGGGAACGCCTGATCCGGCGGAAGCCGGGACTCCTGAGCGGCGCTATCCGGATGAAACATTCAAACTTCATCAGCCGGTAGGATGCCGTCGCTCACGCGGCGAATATGCCGGTAGGGCCGCGCTTCTGGGCGTCCGCCTCCTGTGCCGTGGGACTACCTGATCCGGCGGGAGCGGGGACGCCGGATCGCAGGCCGGATCTCCGCCGGATGCAGCCGTGTAACCGGGCTGTCCTCGTTCGTGGTACAATATTCATGCCCTCCCAGAAACAACATGGTTAGAAACAACCGGAACCCGACCATGTCATATGAATTGCTGATGATTTTCGGGCGCGCGCCTGGATAACTGCGTGTGGTCGGACCAGGGCCGGCATAACCGGCACATGAAGTATGCCCACTATTTTACTAATCGAAGACGAGACAACGCTTGCCGAAACCCTTCACTATAATCTTGAACGTGAGGGCTACACGGTGCTACACGCTGTCGATGGCGTACAGGGGTTGGAACTCGCGCGCCGCGACCGTCCGGATCTCCTGATTATCGATATTATGCTGCCACGCCTCGATGGATTTTCAGTCTGCCGTATTCTGCGCCAGGAGAGCGATGTGCCGATGATTATGCTTACAGCGCGGCAGGATGAGGTAGACCGAATTGCCGGGCTGGAACTGGGTGCCGATGATTATGTAACCAAGCCTTTCAGTTTTGGTGAACTGCTTGCGCGCATCCGCGCTATCCTGCGCCGCGCTGAGCGCCGGCCCAGTGGCGGCAACCGTGAGATCCTGGATGCCGGCTCGCTGCGGGTGGACACCAGCAGTCGCCGCGCCTGGCGTAACAGCGGTGAACTCACTCTGCCTCAGAAAGAATTTGATCTGCTGGCCTGTCTAATGCGGAATCGGGGTATTGCGCTTTCGCGGGATCTGTTGCTGGAGCGGGTGTGGGGCTTTGACTTCCTGGGCGACAGTCGTACCGTGGATGTGCATATTCGCTGGCTGCGTGAGAAGATCGAACCGGACCCGGCCCGCCCCCGCTATATTCAAACGGTGCGCGGCGTTGGGTATCGTTTTGAGATACCTGCTGACGAGCCGCAAGGTGTTGAACGATGACAATGCTGGAACTATTGCCGGCAATTGCTCTCGTAGTAAGTGTTAGTGTGACGTTCTGGCTTGGTCTGCGTCTGCGTGCTTGCCGGCAGGCGCAGCGGCGCTATCCGCCTGAGCGTGAAAGCAATGACACACCGGGCCGGATGACCAGTGTGTCGGATATCACCACGCCCAATGTGCCTCAGCTCTCGTCCCTCTTCTATGCCGCTGCTACTGCCTTTGATGCCGGTCTGGTCCTCGTCGATACCGACTGCCAGGTCTACTTCCTGAATCACCATGCGCAAAATCTGCTGGGTGTAGATGCTGCCACCGCCTACGGTCAGGGGTTGATTGCGCTCCTGCGGGATTACCCGGCTGATGCTCTGGTACGTGAGGTGCTGGCCGATGGCGAGGCGCGCGAGACGACGATTCATCCGCTGATGAGTGAGCGTACGCTACGCCTGCGTTGTACGCCGTTGCTGCTGGATGCTCAGCCCGGCGGTGTGCTGTTGCTCATCCGCGATGTTACTCAGATAAGTATTCTTGAACGGGCCCGCCGTGATCTGGTGGCCAATGTCTCCCACGAACT
The DNA here is from genome assembly GCA_937141995.1 of uncultured Chloroflexaceae bacterium. Lineage (GTDB taxonomy): Bacteria > Chloroflexota > Chloroflexia > Chloroflexales > Chloroflexaceae > CAKZQX01. The sequence goes on from CAKZQX010000067.1 coordinate 10,977, forward strand.
ACGTACGCCGCTGGCCTCGCTCAAACTTCTCGTCGAAACGCTGCTGTCGGAGCCGCCACCCGATGTGGCCCACCGCATGCTGACGCAGGCAGCCCAGGAAGTTGATGTGGTGACGCAACTGGTTGATGAACTGCATGAGCTCTCCCAGATTGAATCCGGCCGGGTAACGCTGCAACTGGCTGCCCGGAATATTGACGATGTTGTGGAGCACACCCTGCAGCGGATTCGCCCCCAGGCGGATCGCAAACAACTGCATGTCTCGGCTTATGTTGCCCCGGAGCATCCAGAGGTGCTTATGGATGAAAAGCGGGTGGGGCAGGTGTTAATCAATTTGCTGCACAACGCTATCAAGTTTACGCCTGCCGGCGGTGAAATTACGGTGTGTGCCTGTGTGATCACGGTGGATGAAACGACCCCCCATCGGGGATATGTCGAGCGGTATATATTGCAGGCGGATCGGCATATGGTGCCGCCGGATCTGCTTCAGCCGCAGCCGTCTCGCCCTGCTCCTGATGAGTTGTCTGTTCCCGATGTAAGTGAAAATGATAGTGAAAACGATGGTGTACCCCGGGCAGTGATCATGGTGCCCGCGCCGCATCCCTCCGGCCTCTGGATGCTGGTTAGTGTGAGCGATACAGGTATCGGCATCCCGGCCCGTGAACTGCCGCGCATCTTCGAGCGCTTCTACAAGGTGGATCGCTCACGCAATCGGAATGCCGGAGGCACCGGGTTGGGGCTTGCTATTGCCAAGCATCTGGTTGAGGGCCATGGGGGGCGGCTCTGGGCCGATAGCGAAGAGGGCCGGGGCAGCACCTTCTTCTTTACGCTGCCGGTTGCGTAGGGCAACTGCCGGCATTCTATGTCTTCTACATTGTCATCATTCGCAATTCCACCCGCCCGACACGAATAATATCGCCGGAGTTGACGCTGGTAGCATCACGTACCTCAAAGCCATTAACGAACGTACCGTTCGTACTGTTCAGGTCGCGCAGAATCCACTCATCATTCTGCAGTTCCAGTCGCGCATGATCTCCCGACATAAAGTTATCATTCAGGGAGACGCTACTCTCGGTACTGCGGCCGATTGTTGTCACCGGGCTGAGCGGAAATATCTTGCCGACGGGCAGGCCGGTCTGCCCGGCATTTGTGACGACTAACTGGCCGTAGGGACT
>CAKZQX010000068.1 GCA_937141995.1 uncultured Chloroflexaceae bacterium
TGCGACTCTCACTGATGCGCTGCTGCTCCTCGCGCACGCTGACCAGCGAGTCCTGCCGCAGCTTGATCGCGCTGACCAACTCGCCCCGCCTGACCAGCAGCGTGTTGGCCTGAGCGATGCGCTGGTCGCAGTCGTCAAGCTGGTCGCGCACCGCCTGGAGTTTCTCACTCAATGGTGACAGGGCGGCCAGGCGCTGCTCAAGGTCGGCCAGTTCGCTCTGCGCTGCGGGACGGCGCGCGGCGCGGCTCTGCAACTCCTGCAGGTCATACTTGATCTGATCGAGTTTGCGTTGGAGATTACGCTTCTCTTCCTTCAACTCGTCCTGCAACTGGCCGCGCTGCTCGCGCAACTGGTCGAACCGGGGCCGCAGTCCTTCCATCCGCTTCAGTTCACTCTGAGCGGTTTGCAGCGCTTCCATGCCGGCCTGGATCGCATCCTGGCGCCCGAGCAGTGCCTCGGCTGCACTGATCTGCCGGCGCAGGCCGGCGATCTCCTGTTCCTGCTGCTGCTGTTCTGCACGTAGCTTTGCCAACTCCTCAATCACCTGCTTGCGCCGTTCCTGTTTGACCTCGAGTGCCTGCACTTGCGCGTCAGCCTCCTGGCGGGTTGCCTCGGCGATTTCCAACTCGGCCGTGAGCGTTGCTGCTTTTGCCTCGGCCTCGCTGACCAGGCGGGCATAGAGATCCCGCTTGCCGGCTTCCTGTTGCAGGTGGCCGATGATCCCTTCCAGCCCTTTAATTGCATCGTGGAGCTTTTTAACACGTTCTTTGGCGCGCCCCTCCAGCGTGGCATACTCCCCCAGGTCGAGAATATCGGCCAGCACCTGCTTGCGCTCGGCGGGGTTTTTGCGGGTAAACTCGTCGGCGCGCCCCTGGAGGAGCATCGAGGCGTTGATAAAGGTGTCATACTTCATCCGCAGCACGTTCTCAATCGACTTCTCGGTTTCGGCAATTTTGCCGTCGCCGATGGGTCGCCAGCCCATTTCGCCCTGCATCTGAAAGTCGAGGGTGCTCTTGCCGCTGCTGCGGGTGCCGCTCTTGCCCCGTTTGCGCTGGCGAATAACGCGGTAGCGCTGCCCATCGAGTTGAAAGCGGAGATCGACCAGCATCTCGCTGGCGCCCTGGGCGATCAGATCATCATCGTTCATGCGGGCCTTGCCCCAGATGGCCCAGGTGATCGCGTCCAGCAGGGCCGACTTACCCGCGCCATTCTCACCCGATAGGCAGGCGATATGCAGCCCATCCAGGCAGAGCGGCGGCAGATCTTCGCGGTAGCACATAAAATTGCGCATTATCAGTTCGCACGGGATCATATGTTGACCTCTTGTTCTAATTTGTCGCCTGGATTGTACCGGAAGCGCGCATGGAACGCAATGTACACAGGCACAACCTCCATGTTGTGAGCGGTGAGTAGGTATAATATAATTGAATATGACATCTAATTCTTTGCCTATTCTCGGTTTTAACATCTTAACCATATGATAACCTGAAACATTTTCTGGTTGCATTCAGCGTGTATGCTTCATCCTGAACGGGACTACCGGATAGAGGGATTTGATCGAGGTGACTTGCATGACAGAGAAAGATCCTGCCAGTGAACTTACCACCCTGTACGCACTCCGCGATACCATTAGCGACCCGATCCAGCGTGCCGCACTTGATACCGCTATTGCCGCGCTCTCGCCGCCTGCTGATGATTGGTCGTCCGACCCGTCGGGGAGCGCGACTGCGGAACATGCTGAAGAGACCGTCCGGCAGCATACGAGCAGCGTGCAAGATTATGCTCAGGTTGGCGCGAGCATTGCCGGCTCTGTTCAGGGGAGTGTGGTTGCCCCGCTTTTTCCCGCCGGCACAGGTGGCAACTATATCGCCGAGGTAATCAATCTCTACGGCGTAAATGCTCCCGTAACCCAGGCCGACTACAGCGCGGCGCTGCGCCGCTACCTGGAGCATGTCTATGCGCGCCATGCGACGATTGATCTGCGTGGCATTGATGACCGCCCGATGGATATGCCCCTGAGCGAGCTCTATGTTTCGTTAACCCTCTACGAGCCCCTGCCGCTGGATATGCGCGGCGCGGGCGGACTGCGCGGCTTTATCGAGCAGATGCGCGATATGCTCCGGAATGATAAGGGCCAGCCGGCGCAGGCCGGCAGCACGCCACGCCCGGTGGTCTGGACACAGGCGCTACACTATCCCCGCATTGTCGTCGTGGGTGGGCCGGGTAGTGGCAAAACGACGCTGCTGCACTACACCGCTATCCGGTTGGCCGAGGTGCTGGCGCGGGATGACCATGCCTGCCTGACCGACCTGGGGTTTGATCAGGAGCCGCCGGTGCCGCTGCTGCTGCCCCTGCGTGAGTTGGGCGTGTATCTGCAGGAGTGTGGGCC
>CAKZQX010000069.1 GCA_937141995.1 uncultured Chloroflexaceae bacterium
CGGCCAGTCAATTTTCGGACTAAATTTCAAACTTCAGAAGCCAGGAATTTGAGCGTAGGCTTGAATATGAGGTGATTTATGCGTCGTTTTGCATGGGTTTTGCTTACGCTGCTGGCATTGCTGCCGGCGGCCTGCGGTTCAACTGCCGAGACAGATCAACCGGAGCAACCGGAAACCGATGAACCGCCTGTGGCAACAGAAATCGCCGATGAGGCGCTAGTGCCGACGACTGATAGAACCGATACAGATGAAGCTGCGGCGGGCGCAGCCTTTGATCTCGCCGACTGGGAGAGCGTGGTCGCGGCGGCGCGTGGGCAGACTGTTAACTGGTATATGTGGGGTGGCTCGGAGAGCATCAACACCTATGTGGACAGCTTCTATGGCGCAGCGCTGGAGGAGCGCTACGATATCACGCTCAACCGGGTGCCCGTCTCCGATGCAATCGTCTTTGTCGATCAGTTATTGAGCGAGCAGGAGGCGGGCGTCGATCCCGGCAGCATCGACCTGATGTGGATCAATGGCGAGAATTTCGCCTCACTCAAGCAGGCCGATATGCTCTACGACAGCTGGAACCGCGCGCTGCCGAATAGCGCACTGGTGGATTATGAGAACCCGGTGCTCTATCTCGACTTTGGTGAGCCGATCGAAGAACTGGAGAGCCCCTGGTCGTCGGCGCAGTTTCAACTGATCTATGACGCGGCGCGCATGAGCGCAGACGAACTACCCCGCAACTATGCCGAACTGCAGACCTGGGCTTGCGAGAATCCGGGGCGCTTCACCTACATTGCGCCGGGGCCGGGTGCGTTCCAGGGTACCCGCTTTGTGAAGGGTGCGCTCTACGAGGTGAGCGGCGGATTCGAGCAGTGGCGCGAGTTTGATCAGGCCACCTGGGACGAGTGGTCACCACAACTCTGGCAGTTCCTCAACGAGTTGGAGTCCTGCCTCTGGCGTGCGGGCGAGACCTACCCGGCGGATGAGAACGAGTTGCACAGCCTGTTTGCCAACCAGGAGATCGACTTTAGCATCACGCAGGCGATTGCCGGAGCCGGACCGCTGATCAACGAAGGTCTGGTGCCGGAAACGGCGCGGGCGTTTGTCTTTGACAACTACATGATCGGGGACTTCAACTATGTGGCGATCCCGGCGAATGCGCCCAACAAAGCCGCCGCGCTGGTGCTGGCAAATCTGATCCTGGAGCCGGAGTTTCAGGCGGCCCAGATTATCCCGGAGAATGGCTTCGGGCTGGGCTTTGGGATCGACATTCGCCGGGTGGAAGATCCGGACGATGTAGCCCTGCTGGAGGCGGCGGTCGCGGAGCTTGGCCCCGCCGCCACCGACCCGGTGGATCTGGCCGAGGCGATGGTACCCGATGCAGCAACGGAGTACCAGAACCTGGTTGAGCAGGGCTGGCGCGAGCAGGTGTTGATTGGCGAATGAGGGAGCGGTTCCTTACATTTTTGTCGCTGGTGCCGGCGCTGGGCCTGATTGCGCTGCTCTTCGGGGCCAGCCTGCTCTATGGCATCACGCAGAGCCTGGGATACCTGCCTTTTATCCAGCAGGAGACGCTCAGCCTGGAAGCCTACCGGAACCTGCTGGTCGGCCCCTCGGCGGCCAATACCGAGTTCTGGGGCTCGCTGGGCTTCTCGCTCTGGGTGAGCGGCGCGGCAACGCTGCTGTCGGCCCTGCTGGCGCTGGTGATCGTAACGTTTATCGGGGAGCGGCTACGTGCCGGCACGGGCAGCCTGATGCTGCTTAACCTGAACCTGGCCTTCCCGCATCTGGTGTGGGCCATCGGGTTGAGCCTGCTGCTGGCGCAGAGTGGCCTGTTGGCGCGTATTGCCACTCTGCTGGGCCTGATCGATGCTCCGGCAGAGTTCCCGGTGCTGGTGCGGGATCGCTTTGGCATCGGGATTATCCTGCACTATGTCACCAAGGGCACGCCATTCCTGATCCTGATGCTGCTCTCGGTGATCCGTTCGCAGACCGAGGCTTACAGCATGGTTGCCGAGAACCTGGGGGCGACGCTCTGGCAGCGCCTGCGCTATGTCACCTTTCCGCTGGTGTTGCCCGGCCTGACCGCCGGGTCACTCCTGATCTTTGCGTTTGTCTTTGGCGCGTATGAGGTACCCGCGCTGCTGGGGGTGCGCTTCCCGCGCATGCTCTCAGTGCTGGCGCTGGAGTTCTTTCGCAACCCGGACCTGGGCAGCCGCGCTGAGGGAATGGCGATCAGCGTGATCATGGCGCTGGTTGTCCTGGTTGTCGCCGCCACCGCGCGCCACCTGACGAGCCGAAATCTGTAGTCCGTAGTCCGTAGTCCGTGGTCACGCATCACGTTTCATGAGTTATGCATCACGTTTCACGCATTACATTTCACGCATCGCGCATCACGCTCTACGTCTTGCTGCTTGCGCCGATTGCCATCTTCCTGCTGCATGCCTTCTCGGTGCGCTGGTTCTATCCGCAGGTAGTGCCAACCGAGTGGACAGTGGAACCATTCCTACGCCAACTTGGGACGCCGCGCACCCGGATGGCACTGGTCAGCAGTTTGCAGATCGGGCTGTTGACCAGTGGGCTCGCGCTGCTGGTGGGCTATCCGGCGGCGCGGACGCTAGGGTTGGGCGATTTTCCCGGTAAGGGACTGGCCTTCTTGCTGGTCTTCCTGCCCACCGTGATGCCGCCGGTTGCCATCGGCATCGGGCTGAATATCCTGTTCCTGCGGCTGGGCCTGACCGGGACGGTGCTGGGGGTGACGCTGGTGCATCTGGTGCCGGTGCTGCCCTATGTGGTCTTTACGCTGGCGAGCGTGTTTGCGCGCTATGATCCCAACTTTGAACATCAGGCGCGGGTGCTGGGGGCCAGCCCGGCGCAGATCTTCTTTGGTGTGACGCTGCCGCTGATCCTGCCCGGCATGCTGGTGGCAACCCTGTTTGCCTTCCTGGTCTCCTGGAGCCAGTATCTGCTGACGCTGCTGATTGGCGGTGGGCAGGTGATCACGTTGCCGATCCTGCTCTTCTCGACCGTTTTCGGCGGCAACCCGACTACGATTTCGGTCCTGTCGCTACTCTTTGTTGCGCCGCCAATCCTGTTTATCCTGCTGACCGCACGCTACCTGACGAGCGAAGCCGGAGGGTATGAGGTGACGGTCAGAGGGTAAAGTTCTCAATTCTCAGTTCTCAGTTCTCGCAAATGACACAGATCGAACTCGACAATTTAACCCGGCACTATCCGCGCCAGCCTGCCCCGGCCATCCGCGATATTACGCTGACGGTGCAGCCGGGGGAATTGCTGGCGCTGCTGGGGCCATCCGGCAGCGGCAAGTCAACTATTCTGAAGTTGATCGCCGGGATTGAGCGACCTGATCGGGGCGACATCCGCTTCGACGGGCAGAGTATCCGCAGCATTCCCGCTAACCGGCGCGGTGCAACGCTGATGTTCCAGAAGGCGTATCTCTTCCCCTTCTTGAATGTCGCCGATAATATTGCCTTTGGCCTGAAGGTGAAGGGAGCGCGCCGCAACACTATTCGTGCCGAGGTTGCGCGGATGCTGAACCTGGTTGAACTGCCTGGCATTGAGCGGAAATATCCGCATCAGTTATCCGGCGGTGAGCAGCAGCGGGTCGCCCTGGCACGGGCTCTGGTGACCCGGCCGCGCGTGCTGATGCTGGACGAGCCGCTCAGCAGCCTGGACACCAGCGTGCGCCACACCTTGCAGGAGGCCATCCGCCGCATCCAGCGCGAAACCGGCGTGACGGCCCTGCTGGTGACGCATGATCTGAGCGAGGCCGTCGCTATGTCGGATCGCACCGTGCTGCTGCTGGATGGCACCGTTGCCGCCTGTGCCGCGCCGCGCACACTCTTCCAGCGCCCGCCCTCACGCGCAGTTGCCCGCTTTGTGGGCGTCTCAACCTTCCTGGAGGGACACCTGGAGCGCGACCGGCTCTGTACGCACCTGGGGCCGTTTGCAGTCAACCCGGCTACAGAGGCGACCCGCCCGGCGATATTCGCCATCCGGCCGGAACATCTGCGCCTCTGCGCTGCGCCGGATATCAATGCCGTCCCGGGCGTGGTGGCCGATCTGCTCTACAAAGGTGAGTTTACCGAGTACCAGGTGGCAGTCAATGGCGGCATCGT
>CAKZQX010000070.1 GCA_937141995.1 uncultured Chloroflexaceae bacterium
AGCGCATGGAGCGGCAGGCGGTTGACCGGCGCACCCTCCAGGTGATGACGCCCTGGGGGCCGGTGCGGCTCAAGCAGAAGTTGCTCGGCGGCGCGGTGGTTGCCGATGCTCCGGAATATGAGGATTGTGCAGCGCTGGCGCGTACGTATAACGTGCCGCTGGCGCAGGTCTTTGCCGCCGCCCTGGGCCACCCGCCGCCGGCAATCTCCGCCAGACAACATCATGGGGAAGGGTAGCAGCATGCCTGTATAACTTCCTCCCAACACACGACCCGATTCCGCCCCGATTGCTTGGCTGTGTAAAGCGCCTGGTCGGCATGGCTAAGGAGCATATCTAACCCCAGGTCATCCTTCGCGCCATCCAGGGTGGCGATCCCCAGGCTAATGGTCACCGAAATCTGCTCGTTGGCGTTCTCAATCGTCATCACTGACAGATTCCGGCGCAGGCGTTCAGCCACCTGCGCGGCCTGATCCAGAGTGGTATCCGGCAGCAGGATGATAAACTCCTCGCCACCGTAGCGCCCCAACACATCCCCGGCGCGCAAAAACTTGCGACACCCGGCGGCCACACCTTGTAGCACCTGATCACCAATCAGATGGCCGTGCAGATCATTCACCTGCTTAAAATGATCGACATCCAGCATAATGACTGATACGGGATAGCGGGTGCGCCGGGCCCGGTCAAGCTCGTGGTAAGCCAGTTCAAAAAAGTGGCGGCGATTAAACAGACCCGTGAGCGGATCGGTCGTTGCCAGAGTTTGCACCTCGTTAAATAACTGTGCATTTTTGATAGCAATAGTTGCCTGTTGCGCGAACAAATTCAGTAGCTCAGCATTGTTGGTCGTAAATGTCCGCTCCGAGTTGGTATCGCCAATGCCGATAATGCCGATAAAGCGGGAGCCGGCCAGCAGCGGAACCAGTAGCACCGCATGCGGTGCCATGTTGGATCTGTCGGGGCCGGTACCGTTAGCACTATAATATTCGTTAATAATGAGCGGCTGACGCGTGGTGAGCACCGTGTCCGCCGATTCGGGTGCAATCACGGGCCAACCCGTTCCATAGTCCTGACGCACATTATATGTAGTCAGGATGCGGAGATCATTCCGCCCTTCATCATAGAGACTCAACTGCCCATCGGTTGCGCCGATCAATGCCACAGCACGTTCCAGGATAGCCCGCAGCAGTCGGGTGAGATCAAGTTCGCTAGAAATTTCTGCCAGCGTGGTGTGCAATGCCTCCAACTCCTGCGTGCGCTGCCGTTCTAACGCTTCCGCCTGGCGACGATGTTTGATTTCCTGCTGCAAGATTAGATTGGCTTGATCCAGTTCATCGAGTCGCTCTTCCAGGGTCTGGTTTGCCAGCCGCAGTTGCTGCTGTGTCCGGCGCAACGTCAGATGGGTTTCCACCCGCGCCAACACCTCAGCAAACTGAAACGGTTTAGTAATATAGTCAACCCCACCTACCTGAAACGCCTGGACCTTGTCATCGGCTTCATTCAAGGCACTAATAAAAATGATCGGAATATCGCGGGTTTGTGCATCGGCCTTAAGGGAGGCGCAGACCGCATACCCATCCATGTCGGGCATGCGGATATCCAGAAGCACCAGATCGGGGCAAACGGCCTGGGTAGCTGTCAGCGCGCGAGAACCACTGGTCACCGCCCGCACTTTGTACCCCTGATCCGTCAACATACGGGATAACAGGCGCAGGTTGGCCGCCATATCATCGACAATAAGAATATCGCCTTTTGGATGAGGTGACTGTTGTGTGTTCATTGTGTTGCTAAACTGCCTGCCTGGGCAATAGACTGGAGAATCGTGTCATGCTCAAAATTGTGGGCCAGGTCTTCCAGTGCTTCAGCCAGGACATTATGCGCTGGTCGCAGGTCATCAATTAGCGTTATCATTTGATCCAGGTCGGCGGAAATAGCCGCCGCTTGCAAGGCTTCTAACCACGCAGGCGGCATGGCGGCAAGGGTCTGGGCAGTCAACTCATCATGCGCGGCACGGGTGGCATGTTCCGCTAGAGGTGACGCGGTTGCCGCATACTCAAAGCGCACCCCCAGGAACCGGACCAGGGTGTCAATAATTTCCGCCTGGCGGAACGGCTTCCGCAGAAAGTCATCACACCCCTGCGCCAGAATCATGGCGCGCTCGGCTTCAAAGGCACTGGCTGTCAGGGCAATAACGACCACTGACTGACCCTGGATTGTTGCCTTGATCCGGCGGGTGGCGGTGTACCCATCCATCACCGGCATGCGCATATCCATCCAGATCAGATGGGGCTCCCAGGCGGTACAGATCTCGACGGCGGCCTGACCATTTTCCGCCTCGCGCACATCAAAGCCGAACGTTGTTAACAATTTGACCAGTAGTTTGCGGCTGTCCGCCTGATCTTCAACGACGAGCAGGCGGTAGGCCGGTTGCCCCGGAGCCAGGCCAATGACCCGGCGGTGGAGTGTCTCCACCGGCTGCTCCACCATGTCTGCCGGCTTAAAGGGCAGGGTAAAGCGGAAGTTGCTACCCTGCCCCGGCGTGCTACTCGCCGTCAATTCGCCGCCCATCAAGCGCACAAACTGCAGGCTGATAGAGAGCCCCAGCCCGGTGCCTTCCTTCGGCTTGTCGTTGGTTTCCGCCTGAACAAACGGATCGAAGATCGTTGCCAGTTCATCGGGGGGGATACCAACACCGGTGTCAATCATTTCAAATACCAACCGGCGTTCATGCCACGGTTCAGTCGCGGCATGTTCCGGCATCACCCCCACGCGTAGCGTAATCCGGCCGGTTGCGGTAAACTTGAGGGCATTACTGAAGAGATTGATCAAGACCTGGCGGAGCTTCCCCGTATCGGCGCGGATAGCGCGCGGTACTTCCGTGTGGCGCTCAACCAGCAGCGACAAGCCTTTTTCAACTGCCCGCAGTTGGAACATCTCTTCCAGATCGGCCAGCATGCGGGTCAGGTCAAAGTCCTGCTCCTGGACCACCATCCGGCCCGCCTCAATCTTGGACAGATCCAGGACATCATTAATTAAATCCAGCAGATGTTCACCGCTGCGCAGCATAATCTGCAGATTCTCTTGCTGTGCGGCGGTTAGATTAGAATTGTGGAACATTAACTGCGTAAACCCGAGAATGGCATTGAGTGGAGTACGCAGTTCGTGGCTCATATTTGCCAGGAAGACACTTTTGGCACGGTTGGCGGCCTCGGCGGCCGCGGCCAGGGCGTACGATCGCTGGAGCGCCTGTTCCAGGTCGGCCGTCTTCACGGCCAGGTCACGCTCAATGCGTTTGCGCTCGGTGACATCACGACTGATGTAAACCATCCCGGTGGGACTGCCGCCGGCATCGCGGATAATCTCGCCGTTCATTTCCAGATCAAACAGTGTGCCATCGGATTTGAGCGCACGATATGCCCCAACCCCTGTCGGTGTACCATCAATCATCTTCTGAACATTGGCAACTGCGCGCGCATGATCTTCCGGGACGACAAACTCCAGGATATTGCGCCCGAGCATATCTTCATACCGCTCCAGTGCAAACATACGCATTGCCACCGGCGAATTGAATGTAATGTTGCCCTGGAGATCGGTGCCGGTAATGCCATCGGGGGAGGCACTGATCAGCGAACGGTAAAGTTCCTCCGAAGTACGCAAGCATTTCTCTGCGCGTTTGCGTTCGAGAATAACCCACATATCGTTCATAAACAGGTGGAGTTGACGCACATCGGCGTCATTGTAGAGTGCTTCTTTGTTGCCCACCCCGGCAACCGCGACAATCCTATCGCCATCGAAGACCGGGATATTCATATGGCGAACAAGATGGATATGCCCTGGCGGATAGCCCTGTTTATGCGGCAGATTTTGATAGTCATTGTGAATAACCGGCTGTCGCCGGCGTACACAATCGACCCAGACACCGGCCTGCTCCAACGGATAGTGCGCTACGCGGGTCGCCGTACACTGCTTCTCGGTATCGCGTGACCAGGTAAATAGATTCAAGCTTATGTCATCATCGTTGACAAAATGCAGATACCCTACCCGGCTACTGGTCAACCGAACGCCCTCCTCCAGCGCATAGCCAATAATTTCTTCATCGGAGCAGATATGCATCTGGCTGAGGCGGTACAACGACTAAAGCCGATCTTCGTTTAAGCGCTGCTCGGCCTCCAGGCGCTTTTGCTCAGTAATATCCTCGATAAAGCCTTCCAGATAGAGCGGCATCCCGGCTTCATTCCGGGTAATCCAGATATTAAGCTGGGCGATGATTTCATGTCCATCACGATGATAAAAGCGATTTTCCACCTGGATGCTGCCCGCATGCTCCAGCACGCTGCGAATGATCTGCGGGCGGTGCGCCGGATCAACATACAACCGGGTCACATTCGGAACAACCTGGATTAACTCCTGTGGCGAGGAATAGCCCAGGATATGCGCCGTAGCCGGGTTAACCACCAGAAATCGGCCATCAAGCGTGATCCGAAAAATACCAATAAGCGCATTTTCAAAAATGCTGTGGAAGGCATTTTCGGCTTGCCGGCGCAGGATCGTTGCCCCCAGAATATTAGCGGCCACCCGGAGCGCGTCAATCTCGAGGGGCGTCCACTCGCGCTCAGTATAGCAGGCATCAAAGCCGATAAACCCCCACCAGACCTGACCGGCAAAGATGGGCACGACGACCAGCGAGGCAATATCCTGCGCTGCCAGAAAGGTTGCCACTGACGGCGGAAACTGCCTGACATGCCCGACAATAATCCGGTTGGAACCAAGCAGTTCTTCCCAGTCGGTAAACCCGGCATTGCGCAGTGATAGTCCATGGGTCATCGGATTATCAATCTGCGGACTGATTCCCGGTGCCGTCCACTCACAACACTGGCTGGTCAGCAGCGTTCCATCCGGCGCATCATAGTTCTGGAAGATATACACCCGGCCGGCACCCGTGGCTGCACCCAGGTATGCCAGGACATCCGTGATGTGTGTGCGCCAGTCATTTGCCGTAAGCAGCCGCTCGGCAATCCGGTTGACGGCTTCCAGGATGGCATCACGCCGCCGGAGGGCACTTTCGGCCTGCTTCCGCTCAGTAATATCTTGGGTTGTCAGCAGGACAGTATTATCATCCAGCGGGGAGACATAGCCGGCAAACCAGCATTCACCCGCCGGTACCGCCAGGGGATACTCAACGGAAACCGACTGGCCGGTTGCCAGCGCCTCCCGGATCAGCGCCAGAAACGCGTCGGCCTGTGACTGGGGGAGCACCTCGTGGAACGTCTTCCCGATGAACTCGGCAGTAGGATGGTAGAACAAAGAAGTGTCGGCAGAGAGAATATCGCAGCAGCATCCCGCGCTATCCAGGACCATAACAACATCGGTCAGGCGGGCAAAAAGCTGTCGGAGGTAGGTTGTATGCTGTTCCAGGTCGGCTACACGCCGGCGAAGCAGTGCATTTTCGGCCTGCAGCGTGGCGACAAGCTCGGCGTTGGTCATCATTGTTTTGCTCCACGCACATGTATTTATTCGTCAGGTGTCCCGGAATGATCAAGGAAGTGGAGTGCAACGCCAGTACGTGATGGTCTATGCTAGTAATAACGATATATATGTACCCATTTGATCAGTATACCTGGACAATTGATCCATTGTTCAATGTCTTATCTTAATCATAACATATCAAGCAAACCAGAACGAAACGAGATCCCATCCGGTGGGTGCAGTTGCCGAAGTAATTCCGCAGGCACCGGCCGGATCAGGACGCAGATGCCGCGATACTCCGGCGCAGTTGGGCAATACTCGCGCCCACGCTCATCTCCCGATTGAAAATCGCCGAGCCGGCTACCAGCACGGTTGCGCCCGCCGCGACAATCTCCGCCGCGTTTGCCGCTTTGACCCCGCCGTCAACCTCCAGTTCCGCCGGCGAGTTAATCGCATCAAGCATCCGGCGCAGCCGCCGGATCTTTGCGGTGCTGGCGGGAATGTAGGACTGACCGCCAAAGCCGGGGTTGACCGACATGATCAGCGCCAGGTCCACCTCGGGCAGGATCTCCTCCAGCGTGGTCAGGGAGGTTGCCGGGTTGAGGGTGACACCCGCCTTGAGGCCCAGTTCCTTGATCGCCTCAATCGTGCGGTGGAGATGTGGGCAGGTTTCGACCTGCACGGTGATCCGATCCGCACCCGCGCCGGCAAAATCGGCCAGATAACGGTCCGGGTCGCTGATCATCAAATGAACATCGAGCGTCAAGCGGGTGATCGGGCGAATCGCCGCAACAACGAGGGGGCCGATGGAAATATTCGGGACAAAGTGCCCATCCATAACATCAACATGGATCCAGTCAGCACCGCCCGCTTCCGCTGCCTGGATCTGCTCCCCCAGGCGCGCAAAATCGGCCGACAGGATCGACGGGGCAATTTTGATCGATGACATAGTAATCCTTCGACAAGGGTAGCGACTACAGGGTGAGCGCAGCAGCCGGCAGCAGATCCGTCCGGCATGGAGGGCTGTTCCTGGCCCTGAGAAATAGAATTATTGTCGGTTTGCTCCCTATTATAACATTGTTACGTGCTTCACGCAGTCTGATCTGGGACTTCAGACGGAGGACAGGAGCGCCGCGCCTGTGGTATCCTGCATTGCGGGAAGGAGGGGCGGCATGGATGGCTCGCTTAGACTCAGACGTTTCCTCGATGCTCAGGAGCGCGTAACGACCTGGCCCGCAAAACAGCAGGACAAACGGCTGGTTCTGGAGTATCTGGCGACAAAGTTTGAAGCCGAACGCCACTACACCGAGAAAGAGGTCAATGCGCTGCTCAATGCATGGCACACCTTCGCGGACTATGCGCTACTCCGGCGCTACCTCTTCGATTATAGCTGGCTGGATCGAGAACGCGACGGGTCACGCTACTGGCGCCCGCACCTTATTTGACATGAGTTACGCGGTGGGCGTCTGGACCACGAACAACACGACATGGGCGAAACCGGCGAAACGTCCCGTCCGTCATGCGGAAAAGATCATGAAACTATGAGTCCGGATATGGAGATCGCTCCCGCACAGCTCCGGAGCGGGAGTCCCGGCGTCAGCCGGGGTGTGGCCGCATACCGGCTGACGCCGGGACGCCTGGGGCGCTGTCCGGTGTCGCAGGGCACCCGGCATGCCGTGGGACCGACGCGCATC
>CAKZQX010000071.1 GCA_937141995.1 uncultured Chloroflexaceae bacterium
GTTGGCGCGGTGCATATCGCCATCGCGCTGGTGTCCCTGGCAAAGGTGCTGGGGTTTCGCACCGTGGTGATCGATGCGCGCACCAGTTTTGCCACGCGGGAGCGCTTTCCCCACGCTGATGAACTAATTGCCGCCTGGCCCGATGAGGCGCTGGTGGGGCGACTGACCAACAACAGTTATGTCACGGTGCTAACCCACGATCCGAAGCTGGATGATCCGGCGCTCAGCGCGGCACTGGCCTCACCCGCGCGCTACATCGGTGCATTGGGCAGCAATGCCACACATGCCCGACGGCTTCAGCGGCTCCAGGCGGCCGGACTGAGCGCGGAGCAGGTGAGCCGGATACACGGCCCCATCGGGCTGGCAATCGGCGCGCGTACCCCGGAGGAGATCGCCCTCAGCATCCTGGCCGAAATGATTAAAGTGAAACGTGAAGCTTAATGAGGCGATGAGGCGATGAGGCGCTAACAACCTTTGCCTGTTTCGCATCCGCGCGGCTTCGCATCCGCGCCTCTCACGGAGGATTTATGGCAACGCAGGAAGAATTGGCCGAGTGGCTGTATGATGGTGCGGTGGCCCTGCGCCAGGGCGACAAGGAGCGGGCGCTGGAACTGCTGATGCTGGTGGTTGAGGCGGACGAGGAGAATGAGGCCGCCTGGCTCTGGTTGAGCGGCGCGGTGGACGAGTTGGATGATCAGCAGATCGCACTGGAGAATGTGCTGGCAATTAACCCCGGCAATACCGCGGCCCAGCAGGGGTTAGAGTTGGTCATGCAGCAGAAGCAGCAGCGGGACGGAGGGTAGCGCCGGGGGATGCGCTACCCCTGCCCTGACGCAGTACTACTCCGGGATGGCTGCTTCCAGCACTTCTTCCGGGATATCCTCCAGTCCGATCCAGAAGTTGTTGCGCCGGATATGACCGACGCCGCGCACCGTGACCGTCTCATACTGCACGACCTCAGCTTCGTTAACCAGCACAATCCGGGGCGTGATGTCAAAGCGGTCAGTATAGGCCTCAATTGCGTCTTCGATCTTTTTGAACACAGGTATCTTGGGGTTATCGTCGTACCACATCAGAAAAACCGGGCCTGCCATCGTTGATCCTCATTTCTACAACAGTGTTGCCCTCAACCTTGCCACCGCCCACATGCTCGTACCGTTTGATCGTAGTTCTCTACCAGCGAAACCGCACCATGTGCCAGGTTCCCAAGGACAGATCTTGAAAAAGCGTGTACCGCCGCTCGTCGTTACAGCGCACGGTGAAGTAGCGCCGGGCGGCTTGCTCCCGCCGCGCAGCTTGTTCCCAGACCCGCTCAATCCGGTAGACCCGGTAGAACATACCGCGCCAGCGGAAATAGCGTGGCTGATAGCCAAACCGCTGTGTCCGCAGGTCGACCGGCTCGATTGGGGGCCGCCACCAGGGCAACTGCGCCAGCCAGATCCAGCGGGGGCGTCCAGCCAGGGTAGCGTGGCGTGCTGTCTGTAGCATGGGCATCTGCTCCTCTGCGTATCTACTTGCTCACGCAACGTTGGAGAATCGAAACAGTTTACAAAAGTATTATAATCGAACATGTGTTCTATGTCAACCGGCCTTACCCATTGCAATCCGTTATGTCGTGTGCTATGCTTAAGGTATGAGACGTATATCAAAACAATCGGGCAGTACAATGGCCGGTGGTGGTGACGATCTGAATCAGCGGCACCGCGCGCAACTCACTGAGCTGAAAAATGCCAATGCAGTATTACACGATCTGGCATGGGAGATTGAAGAAGTAGAACAGCGCTTACAGTCATTAATTTCCCAACGCGAGGGGCCAACCGATATCTTCCTGGAGCGCGAGATCAACGAGCTTCAGCGTCGGCATGTCGCGCTGGAGGATCAAATGCTCCATCAGATGTTGCGCGCCGATGAACTGGCTGCCGAAGTTGAGTTGGTACAGCAGAAACTTGGTCAGCGCACATCGTCCCGCCGTCCACACTAATTCAGCGCGACAGAAATTTATAGGTGTCGTCACTCCGGGCCAAGACACAGGCGGGGCACGCGTTACTCCAGGACAGTGCATGCGCGACGCTTTCCTGCCCTTGCACTGTCGTTTGGGCATGGCGCAGAATTACCCACTGCCGGGCAACTGCTGCCGTCGGGTATAAACCTGGCCTGGTCGGGTTATTCCTCAATGATGATCTCACCGCTCCGTCCCCCACGCTTTTGCGCCAGTCGGATATCGGTGATCCGCATCGCCTGATCTACCGCTTTGCACATATCGTAGACGGTCAGAGCCGCCGCGCTCACGGCGGTGAGTGCTTCCATCTCGACGCCGGTCTGTCCCTGACTGCGTACCGTTGCTGTAATCAAAAGCGCACTATTGTCCGAGTCGGGAATTCCCTCCACCGCAACATGGGTTAGCAGCAGCGTATGGCACAGCGGAATCAACTCCGGCGTGCGTTTTGCCGCCATAATGCCCGCAACGCGTGCCACAGCCGGCACATCACCCTTGGGCAGATTTCCCTCAATTATCAAACGGAGCGTTTCCGGTTGCATCAACACCGTACCCCGGGCTACCGCCTCGCGCCGGGTTTCCGCCTTGTCGCCCACATCTACCATGTGTGCCCGTCCCTGCGCATCAAGATGCGTCAAATGCGGCTGTTCCTCACACATACCCATGCCTCCTTTGATTACATTTGCAGCATGATACCTTACGTTAAGGGTTAGGGGTTAAGGGTTAGGGGTTAAGGGTTAGGGGTTAAGGGTTAGG
>CAKZQX010000072.1 GCA_937141995.1 uncultured Chloroflexaceae bacterium
ATCAAACAGCGCTGCATGCCGGTGTGAGGGTTGGGTTGGCGGTGAATGCCACTGGATTGTGCATGCCGTTGCCCAATGGTATACTGCGCTCGGAGATCTAAAGACACGCCCCCCGACGCCGTAGCAATCCGGCAGGATCGGTGTCCGTAT
Organism: uncultured Chloroflexaceae bacterium; assembly: GCA_937141995.1. Lineage (GTDB taxonomy): Bacteria > Chloroflexota > Chloroflexia > Chloroflexales > Chloroflexaceae > CAKZQX01. The sequence continues at coordinate 151 of CAKZQX010000072.1, forward strand.
GGTTCCTGCCTGGGGTGGCGAAATACTTTGGACCCAATCTCCTTAAGCGACGGCGAAATGATGCAAGAAGGGTCAAGCTGCATATTACTATTGCCGACCCATTCAAATATGACGAAATTAACTCGCGCAAAGGCGCAAAGATGTGAGGGATATGCGGTTCTTAACGCCCTGTGCGGCTTGGCGCAAGCGTATTTGAAAGGTATTGTCCCTGAGCCCCAATCGCTAACCCCTGATCCCTCCTTTGCTGGTTGCCTTCACGGTACGAAATATGCTACGGAGAATTATGAACTGCTTGAGTTACGCGGTTGACATTCAAACCGAATGTTTGACCAGATGGAAGCCAGAATCGCCTGCGGCAGCATGGTACTCCTTTCATCTTTCTCACAAAACTTTGCTGTGAGCAAAATTTTGTGAGAAAGTATGGTACCTTTCCAGTCTTTTCGGAAAAATGGGGCTCAGAGAGCCCCATTTTTCCGAAAAGACTGGCATATTCCGCCCTGTCGGAGGCGAAATGCTTTTCCGGTTTCGTGAATGTGTAACGCCTGTGAACTACGTTTACCATGAAAAAGGAAGGAAATATACATGCTTACAACAGTTCAAGCAATCTTCTGGAATAGTCCGGAGGGCCGACTGCGGACCTTCTGGCGGTTACTACTTCAAGTAATCCTCTTCTTTGCATTTGCGATCATCCTGACGATCTTTGCACAGTTGCTTTTTCAAGTTAATCGCCTGCCCCTGGGCCGGAATTCGCCGGTATTGTTCCTCTACAATACGCTGGGGATACTGCTCGGTATGCTGCTCAGTGTCTGGCTGGCGGGGAAATTTCTGGACCGGCGGCCCTTTCCCGACTTTGGGCTCTATCTGAACCGCAACTGGTGGCTGGATTTTGGCTTTGGGTTGGGGCTGGGTGCGCTGCTGATGACGCTGATTTTCCTGGTGGAACTGGCAGCGGGCTGGATTACGATCACCGGAGCCTGGCAGACCGCGGTGCCGACCTGGTCATTTGCCCTGGCGATATTCCTCCAGGTTATCTTTTTTGTCGCCGTCGGCATTCAGGAAGAGTTGCTTTCACGAGGCTACTGGCTGCGCAACCTGGCCGAAGGTCTGGTGTTTCTCGGTCGAACGGGCGCGGTGCTGGTTGCATGGCTGATCTCCTCCGCCATCTTTGGCGTGCTCCACGCATTTAATCCCAATGCCACCTTTGGGAGCACAATCAATCTGGTCCTGGCCGGGCTCTTCCTGGGGTTAGGCTATGTGCTGACCCGCAGCCTGGCAATCCCGATTGGCCTGCATATTACCTGGAATTTCTTCCAGGGAAATGTCTTTGGCTTTCCCGTCAGTGGTGGCTCCTCGCAGACCAGTGTTATCGCCATTGAGCAGGGTGGCCCCCCGCTCTGGACCGGCGGCGCATTCGGGCCGGAAGCGGGGTTGATGGGCATTACGGCTATTACCGGCGGGAGTTTGCTGATCCTGCTCTGGGTGCGTATGCGTTATGGACAGATTGGCCTGGATACCGGGTTGACCGTACCGCCGATTCCGGTTGAGTCGCGGGAAGCGTTGCCGCCGGAAGAACACAGCCGGGAAGTCGGCCCACCGGAACGGGAAGCCGTACGGCGGTGAGGCTGATCGGGCTGTCCTGGTCATGTGACCAGGGCAAAGTCTCGCCTCCTGGTTGAGCATGTTCATACCCTCTGACGGAGGCGTAAAAGCACTGGCTGGTATATCCTGGAACAAGGACGAGGAGCCAATCATTCCAATGCAATCGCACGAGAAAGAAGAGCAAGAAATGCGTCGCCAGAGTGAGTATAACCTGACCGTTATCGCCGCGCTGCTGCTGATGCTGTCGGCCCTGTTCGATCCGTTCGTTTCATTCGGGATTGCGGTGATGTTCCTGGTTTCGCTAACGGTTTACAAGTTGCTGATCAGCCGCCATAAGCGCAGCCGGTAAGCGGAGTGCATGCATATGCCCTACTTTTTCCACAACGAGCACCAGTTGTTCTACCGGGAGGCGGGACGCGGCCCACTGCTGCTCTTACTGCCGGGCAACACTGCCTCCTCAGCGACCTACGCGGGCGAGTTAGATTACTTTCGTCGGCGCTATCACACCGTGGCACTCGATTTCCGGGGGACCGGGCAGTCTGAACGACTCGCCGTCTGGCCGGATGACTGGTGGCAACAGGGCGCGCACGATGCGGCAGCACTGGTGGCACATCTGGGATATGAACGCTGTATTGCCCTGGGCTCCAGTGGGGGCGCAGTGGTAGCACTGCTGCTGGCAATCCACCATCCGGAAAAGGCCCAGGCCGTCATCGCCGACAGCACTGTCGAACGGCTGCCGGCGCAGCGGGTCCAGGCAATCCTGGCAGAGCGTCGGCAACATCTGCCGGCACTGGCAGCCTTCTGGCAGCAGGCTCATGGCGATGACTGGGAGCAGGTTATCAATGCCGATAGTGATCTCATGGGGCGTTTTGCCGGGCAAGGTATTGACTGGCTGGGTGGGCAGATGCACGCAGTGCGCTGTCCGGTTCTCTTCACCGCCAGTTTGCGCGACACGGCCCTACCCGATGTGGGTACACAGGTATGCGGCATGGCGACCAGCGTTGCCGATGGTCAGGTTTTTTTTACCAATGTGGGCGATCACCCGTTGATCTGGAGCCGCCCCGGCGATTTTCGGCGCGCAACCGACTGTTTCCTGGATGCGCTGACCTGATGCGGGGCACCAGGAGCGCGCAGCAGCGCATCCCTACCGAAAACCTCCGCTTACATTTAGGCGAGTGACACACCGCCGGGCTACAGATTGGTACGCATGCATTGGTACAATAAACGTGGCAGGAGTGTACGACAACATAACCGAAAAATCGTCGTACGGATCGTTCGTAGGAGTAACAGAACGTAACTGCCTGGTATTGCGGGCTTTATGTGGATGACAACAAGCGGGTCATTTCAGACAGGTTCCTATCACCCCGACATTGCTACACGACACTGCACTGAAGTGGTCAGTATGGGTCTGATTGACTACACCATTGCCTTAGCCTATTTCCGCCTGGTGCCCGATGTCATGATCTACCCCAGGCTGTTAAGGTAGGTGTAACAGAATGTCTCTGGCCCTCGTGCCATAGCGGACATAGTTGAGGGAGGAATAGTATGAGTGCAATTGATCACTTCAAGGCTTTTGCCCCGGACGGACGCCCCGTTTCCATCGTCACTGCGCAGGTGGTTGATGATGCGACCTGGTTTAAGTGCTACGCGAATGGCCGGACTATCGGCAAACTGCACTGGCGTGCCGATATCGATGCCTATATTGCGCTGGACTGCAACGGCGTTTCCTGTGGCAACAGCGCGCTCTTTGCCGATGCCGAGGATCTCCTGGTGCGTGAAGCCGGGTACGCCTTTGATCTGCCGGTCGTCGAAACCGGCGCACGCAAAGAATAGTTTACAAAACCTGTGGGCAGGCAATGCGCACATGCGCGCTGCACGCTGCGCCAGTGTGCGGGGGTGCTACCCGCAAGTAAATAACACGACGTATGCGGTGCAGCCTATTCCGGCCTTGTGCCAGACCCGAAAACTGGTTTCGCCTGCGGTAGCATGGTAATGTTTTCCCTTTTTTTACAAAAATGTTGCACAAGGTGCAACATTTTTGTAAAAAAGATGATTTCTTCCGCCCTGCCGGAGGCGGAAATACCTACCGGGTCAGTGACCGCGTAACTCCTGTAAATAATCTGTCACCTTCAAGCCACGCACCTGTCAGCAGGCTGTTATCCCGTTGCGGCACCCTGGCGTAGCAGTACAATATCGGATTGCGCGATCAACGGTCAAGAAGGTTACGGAGGCAAGTGATGCGTATTGGCTGGGGTTGGCTGGTTGCCGTTATCGGTGCAGCCGGTACACTGGGTGTGGTCTACCCGGAACTGTATAATGCATTCCTGGCACCACCGTCCTCCGCCCTTGAGGAACCCAGTGCCCAACTGCCCGATCCGCCCTGGTGGGTGCTGACAACCGCGATTATCGCCGGGCTGGGGGCAGTCTTCTTCCCCTCACAACAGCAGTATGAGCAGGCCGATGAGCAGCGCAAACTGGAAATTCGGCAGACGCGCCGGATCATGGCCGGGGCGATTGTCTTCTTCATACTTGTCGGGATCTATCTGTTTGTCTGGGTTGGCTGGTCATTGCGAGTAACGCTGCTGTAAGATCCGTCAACCCTGCAACCCGAGTCGCTCTGCATCGGCCTGCATTGCGCTAATCACCTCCTGGATCAACTCCTCCAGCGGCATGTCCAGTTTCTCCGCACCTTTGAGAATATCGTCGCGGTTGACCTTGGCGGCAAAGGCTTTGTCCTTCATCTTTTTCTTGACCGAGGAAACCTTCACGCTATTGATGCTTTTGTCCGGACGCACCAGCGCCACCGCCGTCACAAACCCGCTCAGTTCATCCACCGCGTAGAGCGTCCGCTCCATCGGCGAGATCGGCTCGACGCCGCTGTAGTCCGCGTGGCTGAGGATCGCCCGGCAGACCTCCTCGCTCCAGCCGTTTTCGCGCAAGTAGGCCACACCAACGAAGGGATGCGCCTCTTCATGGTTTTCCAGCGTGGGGTAGCGCTCGTAATCCATATCGTGCAACAGCCCGACCGCGCTCCAGAGATCCTCGTCGGCTCCCTGCTTGCGGGCAAAGTGGCGCATGCCGGCGGCCACCGCCTCGCAGTGCTTGCGCAGGCTGTCGGACTCGACCCACTCGTACAACATTGCGCGGGCATCATCGGTTAACGTTGACATGGCATTTCTCCTTGTGTGAATACTAATTTATGGATCTGGAATCCCGGCTTTCGCCGGTGGATGCCTGCCGGGACAGCGGCATCCTACAGAGAACGCCTTATCCGGCTGAAGCCGGGACGCCTGAACGGCGTATCCGGATTAAACATTCAACATTCATCAGCCGGTTTGTTGGCTACCTGGCGGTAAATTACGGACTACAGACTACAGATTACGGACTACGGACTACAGATTACGGACTACAGACTACAGACTACAGACTACAGACTACGGACTACAGACTACGGATACTCCGCCC
>CAKZQX010000073.1 GCA_937141995.1 uncultured Chloroflexaceae bacterium
GACCACGAACAACACGAAATGAGCGAAAACCGCGAAACGGCCAATGCTGACATGGAGCAGGCGATTCCGCCTTTCATCTGGTCAAACGTCCGGTTTGGACGCCCACCACGTAAATCGGGTAATTGAGAAGAGAGAGTGGGAGAGGAACGCCGTATGCCAGTTACCTACATGCAGATGGTAGCCACGGCCATGGCCGCCGTGCCGGGGATCAGCCCGGAAGAGGTCTACCGGCGCATGCAGCATGAGCCGGGTCTGCTGCTGATTGATGTGCGGGAGGCCGAAGATATTGCGACACAGGGAATGCTTGCCGGCAGCATTAACATCGCACTGGGCCGCCTGCCGCTCCGCGCCGACCAGGAGATTCCGCCGACACTGCGCGACCCCCGGCTCCAGGATCGCACCCGGCCGATTGTCACCCTGTGTGAGGTGGGCTATAACGCGGCGCGCGGCGCAAAGCTCTTGCGGGATATGGGCTTCACCAGCGTGCAGTATCTGGAGGGCGGGATCGAAGCCTGGATCGCGGCCGGTTTGCCGCTTACGCAACCACAGTAACAACCGGGCGCACCGCTAGAGTGAGATGCAGCGCGCTATACATGACATGACTTACGCAGTGGAGATCTAAGATCACGAATAACACGAAATAAGCGAAAAACGCGAAACACCGGTGATGTCACACGTTACGTGATCTCGTGTCTGGTCGGGAGTTTCGCCCCCGGCAGGGCAGAGGCGAATCGAGCATCCTGCGGCTCAAACGTCTGGTTTGAACACGCACCGTGTAAGTCCTGTAAATGAATAAGCAAGGAGGCAGAGTAGATGAATATGTTTGCAGAACCGATGGTAAATGCGCTAGACTGCCAGCCATTTTTTAGTATGAACCAGCCTGGCATTGAAAACACAGGGGTGCGTACGCAAAACCAGGAACTGAACCTGCCGGGCTCGCCCCGCGCCTATGCCGATCTGTTTGCCTACCTGCAGGCCGAGCAGGTGTTACCGGCATTTAGTGCTGGTGGGCAGGTGCTGGACTGCAACATCGGCACGGTTGCCTTCAGTCTGGAGTTGATCAACCTGCGGGTGCAACTGGATGGCATTGATATTACGCCGCGCATGTTCTTTCCCGGAGCGGGCCGCTCCGGACGGGCGCAGGTTCAAGTGACGATGCACTATGGTATGAATGCGTTCCTGCCGTACCCGACGGACATGTTTGATCTGGCGGTGACCAGCGCGCCGATCCTGAGCTATCTGGACAATCCCCGCCGACGGCTGGCCGAACTGAGCCGTGTGCTGCGTCCCGGCGCGCCCCTGCTGATTGTCTTCCCGCGCTGGAACAAGCAGCGGCAACCGGCGACCGACCCGGACACAGCCGACATGACGTTAACCCCGCCAGAGGTGTGTGCCTGGATGGAAGCCGGCGGTTTGCAAGCGGTACACCAGTATGCGATCGCCGGCAATCCGGCGCTGGTGGATGAAACAGACCTGGTGTGTGTGGGAATCACACGCCCCTGAGCCACTGAACTCCTGCTGAGGTTCCGTATGGAGAAGATTACAATGATTACCCTGAATAGCGACGGCACATTTCATCTGAGTGGCGGCGACTGCTGCGCAGGCCTGCCCCGGCAGGGCAGCATTGAACTATCCGCCGAACTGCTTGCCCAGGAGAGCGAACTGATTGACCGGGTTCTCGACTTTGCCCTCGATGTGCTGGAACTGACGACCGTGGAACTGCGCGTCCGTGAGGTTGGAGGTGGGAAGTAGGAGGAGAATTTGGGGGCGAACCATCGTCCGCCCCAACGAATTCATCCCTGCCTTCGGTTTGTGCGGCCCGCACGCCCGGTCATAGCGGCGGCCAGGCTGGTTTCGCCCGGACGGTTGTCAAAAATGTGCAGGCGAAACTGCCGGGCCAACTCCGCGCATACCGCCACCCCCCGGACGCTATATCCATCCGCGCCCAGCGGCGGCGAGAAGACCGCGATCCCCGCCTGCTGCGGCACCACGGCAAGCACACCGCCACTGATACCGCTGACGGCGGGCAGGCCCACCCGGCTGGTCCAGGTGCCGGCAACCTCCGGCATACCGCAGATGTACAGCATACTCAGAATGTCGGGAACATAGTCCGCCGCCAGCGCTACCTCACCCGTCAGCGGGTTGGTGCCGCCATTCGCCAGGGTCGCCGCCATGACCGCCAGATCGCGGACGGTGACCAGCAGCGCCTGCTGTTGAAAGAAGAGATCCAGGGTGGCGTCAACCGGCTCTTCCAGGATGCCACAGTTGCGCAGCAGATGAGCCAGACCGCGGTAATGATGCCCGCCGCTGCGCATTGCGGTGAAAACCTCCGCCGAGACGACCGGTTCATGCCCCACATATCGCTGGAAGGCGGTGATGATCCGGTGCAGTTGATCGCTGGCTGTTGCGCCCTGGATCATGCTGAGCGTAGCAATAGCGCCGGGCGCGCTGATCGGGTTGGGCAGCCGCCGGGTACAGGCATCCAGCAGGGTCGCTTCGATATTGGTCGCAGGCTCAATCCCCACCCGATCAAAGACATGCTCCCGGCCATGATCCGTCAACGCCTGGCCGTACACAAACGGATTGCTGATGGCCTGGAGCGTAAACGCCTGCTTTGTCGTACCGACTTCGTATACCTGCCCGGCGGTATCCACCACGCAGATCCCGAACCAGGCCGGATCAGCCTGCGCCAGTTCCGGGATCATGGTCGCCGGCGTGCCGTCGTGCTGCGCCGCATAGCTGCGGTGCAGTTCGTTGAGGGTGGCGCGCAGGGGTGCTGCGGCGGTCTGCATGCCGCGTACAAGTGAAGTCAGCTCATCCTGGGGTGACTCGTCTGTCATTGCGTCGTATCCTCCGCTGCGTGATTGGCTGCGGGCGGGTCGGCCCCCTGATTGCGCCGGCGCATGCTGCGGGCGCGCGCCTGCAGATCCTGGAAAAAGTCACTTTCTACGATTTCACTCACCTGCTCTTGCTGTTTGTTCTCATCAACCTGGATGCGCAGTTGTTGAATTTCCCGGCGCAAACCCTGCTCCCGAATATAGGATTCGAGCGCCGCCACCGCCAGCGACGAGAAGGAGGCCATCATCTGCTGCAAGCTGGCGTCAAACGGAATGGTCTGCCCGGTTGCCGGATCTTGCGCATTAAACAGTTGCAACACACCCAGCACCTCGTTCTGCGTATTCTTGAGCGGGAGCGCCAGCAGCGACACCGGTTCGTAGTCCAGGTCGGCCGTAGCGGCCGCGATCCGGGGCGTCTCGAACGGCAATGCGTGCTCCCGGGTATCGGCGATATTGACCGGGCTGTTGTGCGCAACCACATAGGTCGCGGGATAGCGCTCGTCCGGCGCACCGCTTGCGCCATCGTACAGGTCCAGCGGCGCAAGCGTGATCGGCTGCCCGCTGGTGCCGCCGAAGAACGCTTCCCGCGAGGTAATCCGCAGCATCATGAGGCGCAGCAGCTTATCATCACGCAGCAGGATCGCGCCCCCATCGGCATGGCAAAAGGCCATGGCCTCGGCCAGCATATTCTCCAGCAGTTGGTTAAAGTTGCGCTCCGACGATAACGCCACCCCGATCGGAATAACCACATCCAGCAGATCATCGGCGCGTTTCTTTTCCCGGCGGATCTGCTGCATGGTCTGGCGCAGTTGCGTGGTCATGCGGTTGAAGGTACGGGCGAAGGTGCCAATCTCATCACGGGACTCCACCTGCGCCTGGGATTGCAGATCGCCCTCCTCGATCTGATGCGCCACCAGCGTTAAGCGGCGTACCGGCCCGATGATCATGCGCCAGAGGACGAAGGCCATGGCGCTCCCCAGGAGCACCGCCGCCACGCCCCCCAGCAGGGACTGCTGCCGCGAGCGGTTCAGGCCGGTGCTGCCCCGCGCTAGCTCGCGCTCCAGGGCAGTCTGCTGACTCGTCGTTATCTCCCGCAACAACTGCTGCATCTGCATCGTGAGCGGCTCGACCTCCGTGTCGAAGCGGTAGAGATCTTCGCGCCAGGCATCACTCTCCAGAATCGCAAAGATCTCGGCGGGCACCTGGTTGATCAACTGTTCCCGCTCGGTACGGATCGTCTCAAGCAACGCCTGCTGCTCCGGCGTGAAGCGTTGCCGCTGGTTGAGCAGGTTTTGCCACTCACGTTCATTAATATCCAGGTTGAATTCATACTCGTAGTGGCGAAAGTTAACATTGCGGGTGGTGACATAGCCGCGCAGACCCGCAAACATGCCCGTAAACGAGCTACGAAAGCGCACGATATCCTCCAGCAGGGCGATATTCTCCGCCGAGGGTGTCCGCTGGGCCTGGGCCGCGATCAACTCGTTGGTTGTGAGCAACACCTGCCCGCCATGCTGCGTTCCCGTGGTGTTTAACCAGCGGTAGGCCGGCTCGCGCGCCATCTGGTTATCGCGCAGCGGGAAGAGCGTATCGGGCAACCCCTGCCACGCCTGAAATGCCTGCTCCAGTTCGGTCAGACGATCCAGGTTCTCCTGGTCGAATGCGGCCGCGAAACGTTGCAACTCGTCCAGGTTGGCCTGGAAATCGCGTTCCGCCTGCCGGTAACTGGTAATAAACCGGCGGTCCCCCAGCGCCAGGTAGCCGCGCACATCGGCAAACATCTGGAGCAGGTTGGCCTGGGCCCGCGATGAAACCAGGGCTGCCGGCACGCGCACATCGCTTGTCTCGTTAATCGTGTCCGTCGCCTCGCCACTGGCGGCGTAGGTCAGGCCCACCACCAGCAGCGTCAACCCGACCAGCAGCGCAAACCCCAGCGTCAGTTTGCTGCCGATGGGCAAATTGCGGAAGAATGCGCCGCCGCTGAAACCGCTATGTGCGGCTACGGGGGTATGTAGCTGTTCCGTGGTCATGGTGAACCCTACCTTTTCCAATCTTTGATCTGCCATACCTCGGCATCCCAGGGCGTCCACTCCACCCCGGTCAGCGTGGTACTAAACCCGGACACATCCGCCACCTGCACGACGGGAAGCACAAAGCCGGCGTCGAGTAAGCGTGCCTGCATTTCCCCAAAGAGCTGTTGACGCGCTTCCGCATCAAGTTCCGTACGCGACTGCGCATAGAGTTCATCATAGCGCGTATCACACCAGTTTGCCGGGTTGGTCCCCTGCCCGTTGCCGGCCGCTCCCGCTACCTGCGCGCAGGTCCAGCGACCCAGGTAGATACCGGGATCGAGCGTGCTGCTGGTCACAAGATGCTG
>CAKZQX010000074.1 GCA_937141995.1 uncultured Chloroflexaceae bacterium
TTTGAGGAGCCGGTCTCCTCCGATGATCTGGAGGGGCTGCGGCTCCTGCGGGATCGCGGGCCCATTGGGATGGACATTACCGCCGGCGAGTATGGCTATGATCTTTTCTACTTCCGCCGCATGCTGGAGGCCGGTGCCGTCGATGTCCTGCAGGCCGATGCCACGCGTTGCGCCGGCATTACCGACTTTCTGCGTGTGGGCACGCTCTGTGCCGCCCACAACATCCCGCTCTCAGCCCATACCGCCCCGGCTCTGCATCTGCATCCCTGTTGTGCGCTGGCCCCGTCCATGAATATCGAGTACTTTCACGATCATGTGCGCATTGAGGAGTTGCTCTTCGACGGTGTACAACTGCCGGTCGATGGTATCCTCTCCCCTGACCGGTCGCGCTCCGGCCTGGGGTTGGAGTTCAAACGAGCTGATGCCGAGCGCTACGCTGTGTAGATCGCCAATGATAACACTGAAGGAACGACCATGCGTGTTGCGCTGTTTATCACCTGCTTTAACGATACGCTCTTCCCGGCAACGGGGCAGGCTGTCGTGCATTTGTTGGAACGGTTGGGTCACCAGGTTGTCTTCCCAATGGAGCAGACCTGCTGCGGGCAGATGCACTATAACACCGGCTACCACCGCGAGGCCATTCCGCTGGTCCGGCGGTTTGTCCGGATATTTAGCCCGTACGAGGCGATTGTCGCGCCGTCGGCATCGTGTGTAGCAATGGTACGGGATCTCTATCCGCACGCGGCCGAACTGGCGGAAGATCGACAACTGGCCGCCGAAATTGCCGCGCTAACGCCCCGCGTGTTTGAGCTAACCGAGTTTCTGATCAATAAGCTGGGCGTGGAAGATGTGGGCGCCTACTACCCGCACCGCGTTACCTACCACCCGACCTGCCACTCACTGCGCCACCTGCGTGTGGGCGATGCGCCGCTACGGTTGTTGCGCGCGGTCAAGGGGATTGACCTGGTAGACCTGCCCGCCGCCGAGGAGTGCTGCGGCTTTGGCGGCACCTTCGCCGTCAAGAATGCCGATACCTCGATGGCAATGCTCAGCGATAAGCTCCGGCGCGTGCTGGACACGCGGGCCGAAGTCTGTACTGCCGCCGACAACTCCTGCCTGATGCATATCAACGGTGCGCTCCATCGGCAGCGCACAGGGGTTCGGACGATGCACCTGGCCGAGATTCTTGCAACAACTGAGAGGGATTTCTGATGAGACGTTCATCCGTACCAATCGAACTCAAGGCTTCCTTTCCCGAATCGGCCAAGACCTCTCTGCGCGACACCCAACTGCGGCGCAACCTGGGCAAAGCCACCCAGACCATTCGCGGCAAGCGTGCCGCCGTTGTCAACGAGATGCCCGACTGGGAAAACCTGCGTGAGGCCGGACGCGCCATCAAGCAGCGGGTGATGCGCCACCTGGAGCGCTTCGGCGCGCGCGGGCAGGACGAGGTCGCGCGGCTCGACGCGGCGCGCCGTGCATTGACCGATCCCGAGCGCGGGCGGGCGCTGCTGACCGGCCGGGGCGCGCCGCGCAACCGCGACGCCGCCCT
>CAKZQX010000075.1 GCA_937141995.1 uncultured Chloroflexaceae bacterium
TCGGGTCTTTTCGCGCTTCGAGAAACTGGACAGTCGGTCTATGGGCTTCCTGCAGGTTACCAGTGTCCTGATCTGGTTGCGCTACATGTCAAATGTCAACAGAACCTAGCAATCAAGGTAGCATAATAAACTTTTTATTTATCTAGGACTAATGGGTGACAATGGGGCATGTTCCACTGTGAACCAAAACATTCGGTGGGCAGAGATGTGCCAGTACGATGCAAGAGCAACACCCCACCAACTTTCATTTCTTGATAGTAGAGGCCATGTTTTTGCAGAGTGTCAATCAATTCAATCATTTTTTTTGAGGAGATATAATGCATCCAAGGGTGGCGTGTATCATAAATTATATAATCAAGTGGCACGGACGGGAAGTCATCTGGATCATAGAAAAACAGACGCTGAAAAGGATTAGGAAACATGTAAGCATGCTGTCGGTGGCTCAAATGCGGTTGCAGATAATTGTGAGCCGAAACACTGGCATGAGGTGGAACGTGTGAAAGTATATAACGGCGGTAGTAAACATAATCAGGATAGAACTGTCCTTCTTTATTATTAATTTGTTGATGAATATCGACTACACGCAAGTACACTTTGCTCTGCGTATACCACCATCCCCCTAGCAACATCACAGCACACAGACCAAAGATAAGCCATTGGTAGGCTACATTGTGTGCTAACCAGAGCAGTGTGTACAGTGTAGTCACTGCTAAAAAGACAAGTATTAATGCATCATAGTGGAAGATAAGTTGCTTCTGCCCTGCAAAGTTGCTTAATAAATTCATGGCCAACGAGGGCATGGCTAACAGTAGGTAACGCGGGTTAAGTAATGGAAGAAAAGCAAATGGTAAAAATAATCGCCACAGATATTCACGGTTAAGTGGTTGAAACAACTCCTGCAATATCATGTCAGGCCGTGTAAAGAAGGTCAGAAAAATCGTGTAAAAACTGTCACCATAAGCACTAAAACGCTCTAAAAAGATATTCTCATCACCTTCTAATCCGGTCAAGTATGGGATGAGCATTTGTGTAGTAAATACAAACCAACTTATTCCAACTAAACCCAGCATCCCTCCAACATGCCAGTGGCGGTGCAGTAAAAGCCATCCCCCTATACACGCCACTATTAGAGCAAAATTGTCTTTACATGCCAACATTACAAGACAACATACAATCACTATTAGCCATCGACGGCGATCAATGCCCCACAGTACAAAAAATAGCGCTGTTGCAGCCAAAGTATCGGGATGAAAATCGACCAGATTAGCGTTATGTGTGGCCGGGTGTGTCAGGTAGACTAAACTTACAAGCACACCTAATAATCTGTGGCCATGTGCCTTGGCAATCATATAAATGGGAACAACTCCTAGCGCCGTCATGGCTACCTGAAAGACTAGCAACAACCGAACATCGGACCATAAATAGTAAAGCATCGAGAGAGGATAAAGGATGATTGCTGCATGGTTACCGATGATATGTCGTCCCGATCCACTACTATAGGGATATAGGCCTCGGCTGATCAGCCAGAGTCCCTGATCGTATAGTCCCAAGTCATAGTTGCTTGTCCGAAACAGATTATGATTGATTACTGCATAGAATCCGATACTGCAGATATACCCCAACCCTAGCAGTATCGTCAGACAGAGCCATGGTGAACTAAGCGCTGCCCCCAAAGGTACTAAAAAACGTTTCTGCAGAGATTCTATTACAGTGTATGTTGAGTCACGCAGCCAAACCACTGCAACTAACAACATTAGTATAATTAATATACCCACTCCAAAGAAGAATGATAGTCCAGTCAGTAATAATCCACCTAATATAAGCAACGTCGCACTGGTCAGTAGTATTCTGCTACCTAGCGTTATCAGTAATCCTCCTACCCCAGCGTAAACCAGAAATACCCCGGCATACAGCAGCAGGAAATTATGGTACTTTAGTGGTTGTACCGTTATATAATTGAACTGCAAACCTAGAGAACGCACATCATCGGGAGCGCGGGCTTCTTCAGTTTCCAGGCTAATAAAAAGACCATCATAGCGGGATTGTTTGGTAGTCGGCAATAATGCCTGGTAATTTCGTGGCGTACTATCTACAGAGACACTAAATGCCATTTGTGTGTTGTAGCGCACGGTTAACTGCCGGGGAGGAAGTGGGGCAGGCGATATTGTCCGGAAAGATACCCGGGCCGGTACAAGCGGTGGGTCAGGTAATAACAGACCGGCCTGTGGTTGTGAAAAAAAATAGTCAAATGTATTATTTTGTTCAGTACTATAGAAATTATCGCGAAGTTGGATTTGGAACGACACATCAGTTACTCGGCGTAGGTATACCACTGTGATCAACACAGTCGTGAGCAACAACAGTATTCCTATCAGCTGTAATGTCAGGTATCCAATGGTCCATCTAGACCGACCGAACAACCTTGCAAATAGAGCAGTTAGAAATTTACCTATGACTGCCACATTTAACCCCATAATCATCTGGTAGTCCTTGAATCTGAGTGGTAGCATGGAACAAGAGCATGTCTTTGAAGCATGCGAGGAGGAATGTTATGCGCCGCTGCCCTGACTGCCATACCGACCAGGTTATCAACAATGGTTCGAACGGTGCCGGAAAACCGAACTACGCCTGCAACGCCTGTGGCGCCAATTAATGGAAAATCCAGCCTGGCATGTCATCTCCGATGAGATCAACGACATCATTGACCGTTTGTTGCTTGAACGCATCTCGCTGGTTGGCATCGCACGGGTTATCCAGGTGTCGGAAAGCTGGCTCCAGGCGTATGTCAACGAGAAATATGCCGACCAACCGCGTCAGGTGCATGTCCAATCCAAACCAAAAGGCCGATTGACCATCGCTTGTGATGAACGGTGATCGTTTGTTGACAACAAGGACCAGAAGGAATGGGTGTGACTGGCGCTTGACCGTGACACACGGGAAATTGTTGGGGTAGCCATCGGAGCACATGACGAAGCAACCGCGCAGCAACTCTAGGAGTCGCTGCAACCCATGTATCGGCAGTGTGCAGTAGGTTCCAGCGATTTTTGGGATGCCTCTGCGTGTGTCCTGCCGTCGAAACGGCACCGGCCTGTCGGCAAGGAAAGCGGACAGACCAGCCATATCGAGCGTCTGAACAACACGCTGCGGCAGCGAATCAGTCGCCTGGTGCACAAAACGTTGTCCTTTTCGAAGAAGGTCGAAAATCATATCGGTGCGATCTGGTATGTTGTGCATCACGAGAATGCCTCGCTGGCGTAAGGTCGTACCACTCACAATGAGGGACTACCCAGTTCATGTATCAATAGGCTGTATCCAGTTTGCGTGCTACCATCGCCAGAG
This sequence comes from uncultured Chloroflexaceae bacterium, assembly GCA_937141995.1. GTDB lineage: Bacteria > Chloroflexota > Chloroflexia > Chloroflexales > Chloroflexaceae > CAKZQX01. The sequence goes on from CAKZQX010000075.1 coordinate 3,340, forward strand.
GCAACTCATAATCACAATAGGTTTTGACCAGAAGAGATTGCCAATTGAGCAATCTCTTTCCAACAGATGATCCTAACAGTTGTGCCAGGTAGTTCACTCTGGGTGACACCAATACCTCGCCAAGACGCCCTTCCTGCTGGGCCAATTTTACTGATTGTGGTACATGGAGTTGAGGTCTCAGTCCTGCTTTCGTGGCAGCAGCCAACCACTCAAGAATAGTATAGGTGTGCTCGTTAATGCCCACAGCTACTTCGGGACTATTGCTCAGATCTTGCTCAGTACCACACCGCCGCACCGGTTCATTGACAATCAGTGCCAGTCCGCCTGGGCGCAGTATCCGGCTAAGTGCGTTAAAAACACGCCCCAGGTCGAGCGCATGATGGAGCGATGCGGTGCTCAAGACAGCATCAAAGGTTTCAGCAGCAAATGGTAAATGCTCCATATCACAGAGAATTCGCTCAAAATAGATATCATCTGCCTGGAAAAATAATTCGGCGGTTGCCAGGCCAATATATTTTTCACGTAAAATATCAATCGCCACCACTTGACCAGCACCATATCGCAGTAACCACCGCGCTGACCAGGTGCGACCACTGCCAATATCGAGCACACGCGCACCAGCAAGCTTCACATGTGATAGCAGGGCATGGAAGTTGGTTGCCTGCGATAACCAGTGTGGGTCAGGCAGATCAGGGAGCTGTAACATGTGAGCATCGAGTTCAGGTGTTGTCTCGCCAAGGAGCTTCAACCATCCCCGCTGCTCCTGCTCAATAGATGCTGGTGGATCACCTAACAGATCCACGATACCATCGGCAACAGGATAGGTGCTCTGACAGTGGTAACAGAATACAAAACCGGTCCTCACCTCACGAGTGTCCCGCGCAGTGACCACTAGTTCTAATCTACCATTCTCACAGGTAGGGCAAATCAAGAGTGCAAGCAGATCTGTTCGCATACCATGGATTCTCTTCTGAAGCTAACGATTACATAGACACATCCAGTCCCGTACTTATGCCATTAGTGTTTGCCGCCGTTTGCGGCGTGCTTCATCTGCTCGCACATACACTGCCAATGTCTCCTGCGCCATCCGTTCCCAGGAAAAGCGTGCCGCCTGCGCTATTCCCTTGCGGCGCAATTCGTCGGCCAGCACCGGGTTGGTTAACACCGCAGCCATCCCCTGGGCAATGGTCGCACTGTCGTGGGGATCACAGTAGACGCCGGCTTCACCTACCACTTCGGGAATTGAGGTGCTGTTGGCGGCGACGACCGGAACCCCACAGGCCAGTGCCTCCAGGACAGGCAACCCGAAGCCCTCGTAGAGTGAGGGATAGGCAAACAGGCCTGCGCCCGCCAGCAGCAGCGGCAGTTCGGCATCGGGGACTTTGCCCAGGAAGCGCACATGATGCTCCACTCCATAGCGTGCTGGCGCAGTGAGGATCTCGTCGTAGAGCCAGCCATGCCCCCCACCCAGGATGAGTGACGGCGGCTCGCTGCCCTGCGCGGCAAGTTGATTACGCAACAGCGCATACCCTTCAATCAGGCGGATATGATTTTTCCGTGGCTCCAGGGTGCCAATATGCAATATGTACTGCCCAACCTGTAGTCCATAGCGATCCAGGATTGGTTGGACCTGTTCTGCCGGATA
>CAKZQX010000076.1 GCA_937141995.1 uncultured Chloroflexaceae bacterium
CTGAGAATTTTGCAACCGGCGAGTCCATCATCACCCATCCCGGTCATAATCACCCCAATTGCGCGTCCGCCATAGTTCTGGGCCACGGAATCAAACAGAATATCAGCACTGGGACAGTAGCGATCCGTGGCTATACCCGGACGCAACGTTACCCGCCCGCGCCCGGCAAGCAGCATATGCCGGTCATCAGGGGCCAGGTAGACATGCCCGGGCAGCAGGCGCTCATCCTGCGCCGCCAGTTGCACCGTCAGTGGCGTGGTCGAGTTCAGCCAGTCAACCAGTGCGCCGACAAAGCCCTGCGCAATATGCTGCACCACCAGCACCGGCAGCGGATAGTTCGACTCGAGTCCGTTTAACACCGTCTGCACAGCGGCCGGGCCGCCGGTTGAAGCGGCAATTGCCAGCACCTGCGGCTGTGAGTCACTATTGCGGGGGAGCCCACCGGTTGCCGGCGGCGTGCGCGGCGGGTGACGCGTAACTACCTTAACCCCGGCCATCAGGCGCAGCATAGTGAGAAAGTTCGTGCGTTCTTCCTGACTACCGGCACCATGCAGGTTACCCGGCTTGCGTACCACCGCCAGTGCTCCCGCCGCCAGCGACTGCACCGAGCGCATTTCGGCATCGCCACTACTGTTGCTAACCATGACAATCGGCGTAGGACAGCGCTGCATAATCTGGCGCGTCGCCTCGTAGCCATCAATGCCAGGCAGATGAATATCCATAGCAATAACATCGGGACGCAGTTTCATCGTTGCCAGGACTGCTTCCCGCCCATCACCGGCCATTCCCACAACCTGAAACATACCGGAGTTTTGCAGTAACCCGATCAGCAACTCACGCTGCGGACGCGAGTCCTCGACAACTAAGACCCGGATTAGTTGTTTGGAAGAAGGTTTATTCATGCCGCATCCTGCTGCTGACCTGGAACGAGCGCCAGCAGTTCCGCCACATTACACAGCAAAATCGAACGGTCCTGCATATGCACCACACCGTGCAAAAATGCCGACGCCGCATGCCGCGCCAGGGGCGTCACCTGACCGGCGTAACAGGTGTATACATCGTGAACCTGGTCAACCAGCAACCCAAAGCGCGGCGTAGCGGACGTATCCATCTGCCCAACAATAATTATCTGGTTATTCAGTTGATACTCCACCGGGGCATCTACCAGTGAGCGTCCACCAAGGACCGGAAGATACTCCCCATGCAAATTGAGCATGCCGCACAGGATTGGCGGCGCACCCGCCAGGTGCAACAGTGCCGGTAGACGCACAACCTGCAGCACAGCCTCCAGCGGCAGCGCGTACCACTGATGTTCAATACTGAAGGTGACCAGCAGGGTCGCGCTCTGGGCCGACACATTCGGTACTGCGGAAACGGATGGGGCAGGTAAAATCATATTACTCATGGTAACCTACTTCCGGTTATCTCAATCCTGGCTATTCAGACCGTATTAGAAGCAGTAATATATGGTTTCTTGCAATCGAATACAGGGCTTTAGCCAGACTTTATATCAGCTCTGACTAATCCACATGCGTAAGGTTAACAGTGCGCCGGCATGGATCTGCGCAGGACTATATTCATCCACGAGCGAGCAGGCCTCACCCAGCAGCGGCGTTTGAACGAGTTCAGCGGCGGTTTCGGCAAGGACACTGGGCAACCGGCATGATACCTCCAACGCCGGATGCGGTTCATTCAGTGAAACCCGTAGCGTAAACTGGACATCGCTGCCATGTAGCAGCAGCATGCGTGCGATCTCACTGATTGCCGCCGTGATGCGGGCCTGCTTGGGTAAACCCAACCCGGCGGCCCGCGCCATCTGGCGCACGGACTGACGCAACGAAATGACATCATGTTCATCATGGACCAGCATACGCTGGACCGAGGAAAGTGTTACTGTCTGCATAGCAACCTCACAACACCCCCAGCAGGCGTAACGCCTCCATCAGGTTCTGTTCGGCGAAGGAGTCCTTGGGAATGTAATCTTCCGCCCCGGCCTCCAGACCATGCATGGTATCTCGGGCTTCATCACGATGCGTCAGCATCACCACAGGAATATGCGCCGTCAATGCGTCGGACTTGAGCTTGCGGCAGAGACTGTAGCCGTCAATTTCCGGCAGATCAACATCCAGCACAATCGCATCAGGCGTGTGCGTCCGGGCTGCCGTCATCCCGGCAGTGCCGGTGATAGCGATTTCCACCTCTACGCCGCAGCGCTGTAGTTCCAACTTCAGACGCATAGCCTGGGTACGGCTATCTTCGACAACTAAAATACGTTGTGGCATGGTTCACTCCTTTGAAAATGAAGGAAACGAAGCTCAAGAGTGATACCTATCGTTCCGTTGTTTCGGTGTCAAATCAACTGAGCAATTGTATCAAGCAAGGTCTGTTGATCAAATGTCCGTTTGACAATATACGCATCCGCTCCGGAGGAAATCCCCCGCTCACGATCCGCCGGGGTATCGAGCGATGTTACCAGAACCACCGGCAAGTGCTGAAAATGCAGATCGGCGCGCACCCGAATAGTCAGGTCAAACCCATTCAAGCGCGGCATGTCGATATCACTCAGCAGCAGATCGCAGCCGCCATCATCGGAGAGGTGCTGCAGAGTGTCCAACGCTTCAACGCCGTCGGTCGCAAGATAGACGCGGTATCCGGCCGCTTCTAGAATATTTTTCTCCAGGGTACGGGTGGTGATCGAGTCGTCCACAACCAGGATGGTCGAGGTACGTTGCGCTGCAACCGGCGCAGGCAGCAGACTGATCGAGCGGTGCGTACCGATGGTTGCGCGCACAATATCAACCACGTCCAGAATGGGTACCACCTTACCGTCGGCCATGATCGTCGCCCCCGCGATAAAACGTACGCGTTGCAGCGGCGCGGGTAGTCGGTGGACCACTAACTCCTGCTCGCCGAGGATTGTATCGACCAGGCATGCGACCTGCCGCTCGCCGCTGCCCAGGATCAGCGCCAGACCCTGCACCGGCCTGGAACCATTGCTCGTTACGGCCCGCTCATCCACGCCGAGCAGATCCGCCAGACGCACCAGCGTGAGAGGCCGTTGATCAACGATCAGGGCCACCCGGCCCTCGATCATCTGCACCGAGGCGGGTGTCGTCTGGATAATCCGCTGGACGGAGGCGAGCGGCAACACATAGTTAGCATAATTCACCTGCAAGAGCAGTCCGTGAGAACTGGTCAGCGAGAGCGGCACATTAAGCGTAAAGGTAGTACCCGCTCCCGGTGTACTCTGCACAAACACCCGACCATTCATCCGCTCAACATTGGACCGGACGATATCCAACCCGACCCCCCGCCCGGATAGTTCATTCACGGTCTGGCGCGTTGAGAAGCCCGGTACAAAAATCAGGTCGGCGACATCGGCCTCACTCGCCCGCGTCACATCGGCCTCACTCAACAGGCCACCTGTGAGCGCCCGCTGCCGGATCGCCTCCAGATTCAGACCGGCCCCATCATCGGCCAGCGTCAGCGTCAGATGATCGCCACTAACAGCGGCCCGCAACGTGATGCACCCTGTAACCGGTTTCCCGGTCGCAACGCGCGCCGCCGTCGGTTCGATGCCATGGTCTACCGCGTTGCGCAGCAGATGCAGCAACACCTCGCGCAGTCGCTCCAGCACCTGGCGGTCGGCCTCGGCCCCGCCATCATCCAGCTCCAGAACGATCTGCTTGCCCGCGGCCCGTGCCATATCGCGCAGTTGTAACCGCAGCGGATTGAGTAGCGTTGTCAGGGGCAGCATCCGGGTGCGGCGCACCTGGCTATGCATCCGGTCGGTAACGGCGGCGAGCCGCGCATAGTCTTCGCTCGACTGACGCGACTCCTTCGTCAGTTGTCCCTCGAGTTCGGCAATCAGAGTGTTAGCCTGCGCCAGCACATCCAGCAGAACCGCGGTATCCTGGTCGGCAACGGTTGCCGCATCGAATGACTGGATGTCATCCCGATCCAGCAGATGGTGAACCGTGGGACGTAACGCGGGGGCGCGTGACTTCAAGCGCGTCATGGTGGGATGTGCCTGTCGCCAGATGCGCCGCCAACGCGCCGGTAGTTCGGCCAGGGTGTTGATATCGCGGGCATGCTGCCGCGCACGAATTGTGCAGGTCATCAACTCACCGGCCTTGTTCAGCAACCCGTCAAGGGTTGCCGTCGAGAGGCGCACGGTCGAGGTCGTCATTTCGGCCCAGAGCGCATCGCTGCGTCCCTCATCCGCATTGCGCTGACCCTCGTCGGGCAAGCGCAGTTTGGTTTCTGTGCTTGCGCTGTTCCCCGCTACTACTGGCTCGCTGCCGACAACCGGCTGGATCACTGCCGTAGTATCCGCAACAGCATCCGCGGACGGTGGCGCATCAGGTACCGGCTCCGGAGTGACAACCGGTGGGTCAGCGGTGGCCGCTGGTGGGTCAGCGGTGGCCGCTTCGGCAACTTCGGCAACTTCGGCAGCTTCCGATGAGCCGGCGACGATGGCGCTGAGTTTGGCAAGCAGCGGCTGGTAGACAGCAAAGTCAATCGGCTGTTGCGCCACAACCTGCCCCATAATCACGCCGATGTCGTCCAGGGCGGCATAGATCGGGTCGCATATATCCGGGGTCAGTTGGAGACAGCCCTTGCGCACTTCGCTGATAACATCTTCAATACGGTGCGCCAGTTGTTCAATCTCGAACTGGCCGGCCGCGCGTGCGCCCCCCTTAAGGCTGTGTGCCTCGCGGAAGAGCTGATCGAGGAGCGCCTGCCGCTGAGGATGCTCAGGGTCGCGCTCAAGTTCCAGGAGGAGTTCACCCGCAGCCTGACGGTGCTCGGCCTGCTCTTCCTGGAAAGCCGCAAACACCTGGGCCATAATTTCTTCGTCGGTTAACATAGTCGAGCCTCAACTTCGTTGGCTTGCGCTCACTTACATTATTCATTCATTCACAAGAGTTACGCGGTGGTTTATCAAACCGGGCGTTTCACCCGATGAAACACAAACCGCCTG
>CAKZQX010000077.1 GCA_937141995.1 uncultured Chloroflexaceae bacterium
TTCCGGCCACACCCCGGCTGAAGCCGGGACTCCCGCGCCGGGGCCGTAGCCCCATGACCAACCCTTCTCAGACAGTCTCTGAGAACTGCCCACGCCCGAAACCACCCGCAATATCCAGCGGCTTGACCAGGCAAAGACCTTCCTGAGCGCCAAGTGGTCCGACCTCTCAATCATCTCCGATGCGACTCCGTTTGTTACGGAGGATGGCGGGGGCGGTTAAAACCGCTAAAACGCTGCCGGGTACTTGAAAAACGCTGCCAGACTTGTTATAATCGGAGCGGAAAACCCGGCAGATATGCCAGAAAGCGTTGAGCAGGAGGAGTAGGCACCTCCGCCCTGACAGAGACGGTGGGCCATTGGCTGGAAGCCCACCCCAGGAGAGCCGGTGCCGAAGGTCGCCTGTGAGCCGGCAGCCCGAAGAGCCCCGCTTGCGTAAGGCTGCCCGGTCGCGCCCGTTATCGCGCTAACGAGGGCACACTTCGTGAGAACCGAGAACCAGAAACCGAGAACCGGGTACAACGGTTCTAAATTCTTCGTTCTCTGAACTGGTTCTAAGTTCTTCAGTTCTTAGTTCTCTGAGCGAAGTTGTTGCTAAACCAAGGTGGTACCACGTGCGGTTATTCATGCCCGCTCGTCCCTGGGGACGGGTGGGCTTTTTAGTGCCTGAATAGGGACTTCGGACTTCGGACTTCGGACTTCGGATTACGGATTACGGATTAAAAAGGACACATATGACAACTAATACACCGGCGGATACGCCACCCGACAATCAAGCGCCGGCACGCCCGGCCGAAATGGAGAAGGCTTACGAGCCACACCAGGTTGAGCAGCGCCTCTATGCCTGGTGGGAGCGCAGCAACTTCTTCAAGCCCCGCGACGACGCGCCGCTGCCCCCATTTGTCATCAGTATGCCGCCACCGAATGTGACCGGCGAACTGCATACCGGCCATGCTCTGACCGCCGCCGTCGAAGATCTGATGATCCGCCGGCGGCGCATGCAGGGCTACAAAGCGCTCTGGGTGCCCGGCACCGACCACGCCGGCATTGCCACCCAGATCCAGGTCGAGAAGCAACTCGAGCGCGAGGGCAGCAGCCGCAAGGCCGTGGGCCGCGAAGAGTTCTTGCGCCGGACCTGGGAGTGGAAAGAGACCTACGACGGTAAGATCGCCAACCAGCATCGACGGCTCGGCGTGAGCTGCGACTGGGACCGCGAGCGCTTCACCCTGGACGAGGGGTTGAGCCGCGCCGTGCATACCGCCTTCAAGCGGTTCTACGACGACGGCCTGATCTACCGGGGCACCTACCTGGTCAACTGGTCGCCCCGCCTGGGTACCGCCGTCAGCGACCTGGAGGTGGAGTATGAAACGCGCCAGGCGAACCTCTGGTATGTGCGCTACCCGCTGGTGGAGCCGCAGTCCGACCCGGAACAACCCTGGGGCAGCGGCAACTGGGCGGCGGGCGCAACCGACTATATCACTGTCGCCACCACCCGCCCGGAAACCATCCTGGGCGATACGGCGGTGGCCGTCAACCCGGAGGACGAGCGCTACACCCATCTGATCGGGCGCTCCGTGCGGCTGCCCGCCATCGGGCGCACCATCCCGATTATCGCCGATGAGTATGTGGATAAGGAGTTTGGTAGCGGCGCGGTGAAGATCACCCCCGCGCACGACCCGAATGACTACGAGATCGGCAAGCGCCACAGCCTGCCGATGATCAACATCATGAACCCGGATGCCACCCTCAACGCCGAAGCCGGACCCTACGCCGGAATGGATCGCTTTGCGGGACGCAAGGCGCTACTGGCGGATATTGAACGGGAAGGGCTGCTGGTGCAGACCACGCCACACACCATGAGTGTGGGCATCAGCCAGCGCGGCGGCGAGGTGGTCGAGCCGCTGTTGAGCGAGCAGTGGTTTGTGCGCATGCGCCCGCTGGCAGATATGGCTCTGGCAGCCGTGCGCGAAGGCCGCACACGCATCGTGCCCGAACGCTTTGAGAAGGTCTACTTTCACTGGCTGGAAAATATCGAAGACTGGTGTATCAGTCGCCAGCTCTGGTGGGGCCATCGCATCCCCGTCTGGTACCTACCCGACGGTCAGATGATTGTGCCCGGCCCCGATGAGCCGATCCCGGAGGGTGCCCGACAAGACCCGGATGTGCTGGATACCTGGTTTAGCAGCGGGCTCTGGCCCTTCAGTACACTCGGCTGGCCGGAAGACACTGCCGATCTGCGCACCTTCTATCCTACCAGCGTGATGGAAACCGGCTACGACATCCTCTTCTTCTGGGTGGCGCGCATGATGATGATGGGCTGCTACCTGACCGGGCAGGAGCCGTTCCACACGATCTATCTGCACGGCCTGGTGCGCGATGAGCATGGCCGCAAGATGAGCAAAAGCACCGGGAATGTGGTCAACCCGCTACAGATGGTGGACCAGTATGGGGCTGATGCGTTGCGCTTCACGCTCGTCACCAGCGGCACGCCGGGGCAGGATCTCAACCTGAACCCGCAGCGGATTGAGGCAGCGCGCAACTTTGCCAACAAAGTCTGGAACATGACCCGCTTTGTGATCTCCAACCTGGAAGCGTGGCAACCGCAACCGCCGGCGGACGCCCCCACCTACACCCTGGCCGACCGCTGGATTCTCTCGCGCTACAACCGACTGGCGGGCGATGTCAGCCGCTTGATGGAGAGTTTCAATTTTGGCGAAGCGGGCCGTCAGATCCACGACTTCCTCTGGAGTGAGTTTGCCGACTGGTATGTTGAGGCATCCAAGGTGCAACTGGAGGGCGATGTGCAGACATGCGCGGTGACACGGCAGGTGCTTTACTCCGTGCTGGAGGGCAGCCTGCGCCTGCTGCACCCCTTCATGCCCTTCGTCACCGAGGAGGTCTGGCAATACCTGACAGCCCGCGCTCCGCAACGCCCCACCTCGGTGATGATTGCGGACTACCCGCAGGCCAACCCCGCCCTGCTGGATAACCAGGCCGAGGCAAATTTCAACCTGCTGCAAACCTTGATCGTCGGCATCCGCAACGTGCGGAACGAATACAAGGTCGAACCCGCGCGCTGGATCACCGCAACCGTCGTGGGCGGCTCCCAGACAGCCACTCTGCACGCGCAGGCACCGCTGATCAGCCGACTGGCCCGCGTTGGCGCGGAGAGTCTCACCTTTACGGCGGAACTGCCGGAGAAGCCGCAGCAGGTGGCAACGCTGGTGCTCGGCGCAATCGAGGTCTTCCTGCCCCTGGCCGGACTGGTCGATCTGGAGGCGGAACGGGCGCGCCTGACAAAGGAACTGGAAGCGGCCGAAGCCGACATTGCCCGGCGTGAATCTCGGCTCGCCAACGCCAACTTCGTCAACAAGGCACCCGAGGCGGTCGTGCAGCGTGAGCGGGATGGTCTAGTTGCAGCACAGGCCGCAGTGGAACGGCTGCGCGAACGCCTGGCGGCATTGTAGGTAGAAAAAACCCAGACAGGTCTTTGTAAACCTGTCTGGTCCGGCAGCATTCACTTCAGGTCGTGGTGTGGATAAAAAACCGGCTGAGAAACTTGCCAAACATAGTCTGGATATGTGCTGCACGGGAGTCCCGGCTTTCGCAGGTGAATGCCTGTCGGGGCCGCGGCATACTGCGGGGAACACCCCGTCCGACTGAAGCCGGGACTCTCGATCAATGATGTCTAGATTAACTTTTCAAACTTCATAAGCCGGGACTCCTGAGAGACTGTCTGAAACGGGTTGGTCATGGGGCAATACCGTTCAAATAACCGGGCT
>CAKZQX010000078.1 GCA_937141995.1 uncultured Chloroflexaceae bacterium
AGGTCGTCCTGCAGGATGACGTCGCGCTGGCGCGGCACGCGGCCGGCGAGCGTGCGGTGATGCGGCAGGCGCAGAATCGCACGCTCCAGGCGCTGCTGCTGCCGGCTTTCCCGCTGGCGATGGGGATAAGCCTCCTGGCACCCGATCTGATCCGGCTCTTCAGCGGTGAGCAGGCAAGTGAGTACCTGCCGGTTTCGGCGCGGGTGTTGTCGCTGCTGGCCTGGTTTTTGCCGCTCTCGTTTGTCAATGGCCTGCTACAATATGTGCTGATCGCAGTCAACCGCCAGGCTGCCATTACGCGCGCATTTATCATCGGCGCAACATGTAATATTGTCACCAACCTGATCGTTATTCCGGTAGCCGTCGTCGTACTTATGCGGCCCCAGGTTGGCCTGTATGCCGCCGCCGGCACCACAATTCTGTCGGAGATTGTGCTGCTCGCTATTTTCCTACCGCTGCTGCGGCGCGAAGGGCTGACGCCGCCGCTACCGGCACTGGCATGGCGACCGGCGGTAGCGGCGCTGCTGATGGGGGCGGCAATGGGGGGAGTGCTGTTCCTGGTTGGCGCGTGGGACTGGTTGGTGGCGGGATTGATTGCCGCGCCTGTCTATGGTGTAGCGCTCTGGCTGCTGGGCGCGTTTGGAGCTGAGGAGCGAGCGCTGGCGTTACGCATCTTCGGGCGGGTCTGACTCCTCCAGTTCATCCAGCGCTTCCCGAAACTGCACCACGGCGCGGATCATCTCGTCGCGGGCGGCAGTCAGGGCTTCAAAGTGCGGGTAGAGCGGGGTGCGGTCCAGTCCGACATCTTGCATCAGCATAATTTTGCTGAGGGCGATACAGGCCAGGTTTATCTGCGCCGCGCCCTGTGAGGCATCCTGCGCAATATGATCGAGAATCGCGGTGGTTTCGTCGCGCGCGAACGTCTGGGATTTAATTTCCGCAACTTTGGGCATCTCATCTTCCATATGGTACCTCTTTTGTCGTTCAGATCACTGCCGGCTTGCGGCACACTTCCATCGTACCCGCAAACTGGCGCGGGTGCAAAGATGACAATACCGACATATGCGACACCGCTCGTTGTACTGGTCTGGTAACACGCATGGAGTATGCTAAAACCAGAACATAGCGGAAGGAGTTGAATCGTGAGACTTGCATACATTCGTCCGTTCCCGGTAGTTGTGCTGCTCCTGAGCATCCTGCTGCTGCCGGCCCTGGCTCTGGCCGACTCAGGCGGTGATCCGCCGCCCGGCTCGCCCCCGCCCGGTACGCCCCCGCCCGGTACGGAGCCGACCACGGCTGATCAGCGCTGCTTCCCGGAAACGGGCTACTGCATCACCGGGCGCTTTCGGCAGTATTGGGAGCAGCAGGGTGGTGTGGCGGCCTTTGGCTACCCGGTAAGTTCCCTCGAGGAGATCAACCCGATCACCGGGGAGCGCCGCCTGACCCAGTGGTTTCAGAAGACCCGTTTTGAATTCTACCCGGAGAACCCGCAGCCCTACGATGTCCTGCTGGGGCGCGTGGGGGTTGAGTTGCTGAACGCCTATGGCCGCGACTGGTGGAGCCTGCCGCAGGGTCAGCCGCAAGATGGCTGTATGTATTTTGAAGAGACGCGTCATACGCTCTGCGCGATCTTTATGACCTACTGGCAGTCGCAGGGATTGGAACTGGATGGGCAGTCGGGTATTAGCTACGAGGAGAGTGTCGCGCTATTCGGCAAGCCCATCTCCGAGCCGCGCTGGGAGCTGCATGGTGGCGAAAATGCCAGCGTACGCATTACCCAGTGGTTCGAGCGCGCCCGCTTCGAGTGGAATCCCGAACTGGCGCAGGTCGTAGTTGGTCCGCTGGGCTCAGAACTGCGCGCAGTCCTCCCGCCGCCGCCACCACCGAGCGGACCACCCCCGGCAGTCACACCACCAACACCCGACGTTGACGCGTTCGACCTGAACGAAGACGGCGCAGTTACCTGCGCAGACTTTGCGTCGCAGGCCGAAGCGCAGGTAGCGCTGGACGCCGGCTTTACCAACCTGGACGAGGACGGCAACGGCATTCCGTGCGAAGATCTGCCGGAGGGGTAGAAGCGCAGTTGGAGACAATCACGCCGGACACGAAGAACGCAACATCCTTTGTGTCCGGCGTCTGCGTACACTGCATAGTTACATACTCGCTGCCCGACCGGGTTGGAACGCCAACTCCAGCCGCCATCCTTCCCCATCGCGCCGCGCATGCCAGATCCCGGCGGGTGGTGCGGGGTTATTTCCACTAAAAACATACTGCTTCAGATCGATCTGGCCCTGTCCCAACTCCTGAATGAAAACCTGGATCGGATTCCCATGACTCACGACGCCAATGCGCGTACATGATGCGTCCATAACCATGTTGAGAAACTCACGAATGCGTGCCCGTACCTTATCGGCGCTCTCGTCCGGCGGATTCTCGGCGATAAGGTGCGTAAAAGTGACCGGCAGATCAAGCTGTTCGAGGATCTGCTCGGCGGTCTGGGTAGTGCGGGCAAACGGCGAAACAAACAGATGCTCCAGGGCTTTATCGGCCAGAAACGCCGCCGCCAGCCGGGCCTCCTGCCGGCCATGGTCGGAGAGATCCGGGCCGGGCATGGTTCGGTAGGCCACCCCCGTGTTCTGTAACGGGGTAGCGTGGCGAATGAGAAAGATATCGGTGAGCAATGGATTTCTCCTCATGGTTACACGACTTACGCAGTGGACGTACAAGCCAGGCGTTTGACCAGATAAAAGGCAGACGCGCCTGCGGCAGCATGTACATGAGCGATCTTTTTCACAAAAAAATTGCATCTTGTGTAAATTTTTTGTGAAAAAGAAGAGGATCTTCCGCCCTGCCGGAGGCAAAATGTCTTTTCAGGTTCGCAACCGCGTAACGCGTGATGGTTAGTGCCGGCAACCGACAACTGGTATAGCGCAGCGTAGCGTAGCACGCCCATCCTGTTCCTGTCAACCCTGGTTGACGGGCGGAACTGCAACAATTACAATGTTAAAAGCGTAGCTTACATAGAAATTTGTCTTGTTTGTGACTGATATCTGCAACCGTCGGTACGCCGCATCGCGCTGGAGGCTGGCGGTTCGTTACTGTTAGTAAAGGAAAGTTCTGAATGCGTCTGATTCTCTATCTAGGTAAGGGAGGTGTTGGCAAAACGACCACGGCTGCCGCCACCGCAGTCCGGGCGGCGGAACTGGGCTACCGCACGCTGGTAGTCAGCACCGATGTCGCGCACAGCCTGGCCGATGCGCTTGATGCGCCGCTGGGATCACTTCCAACGCAACTCGCGGAGCGGTTGTGGGGCCAGGAAATTAATGTCCTCGACGAGGTTCGCCAGCACTGGGGCGAACTGCGGACCTACCTGGCAACATTGCTGCGGCGGAAGGGCATGGACGAGGTCGCCGCCGAGGAGTTGGCGATTATTCCGGGTATGGAAGAGGTTGTCAGCCTGCTGCATATTCGCCGCCAGGCCCGCGATGGGCAGTTCGATGTGGTGATTGTGGATGCTGCGCCCACCGGGGAAACGGTGCGCCTGCTGACCATGCCGGATACGTTCAAGTGGTATGCCAGTCGCGTGATGGATTGGGAACCGGGAACGATGAAGGTTGCGCGTCCGCTGGTCAAGTCGCTGGTGCCGGCGGTGGATATGTTTGCCTCCCTCGAACGGCTGACCAAAGGGGTTGAGGCACTGCGCGATACGCTGCTTGACCCGCAGATTAGCTCCTACCGCCTGGTGGTCAACCCGGAGCGGATGGTGATTAAAGAGGCACAGCGAGCCGCCACCTACCTGGCGTTGTTCAACTACCCGGTGGATGGCGTGGTGCTCAACCGGGTGCTGCCCATGGAAGCTGCCGAGGGGCCATTTATGCAGGAGATGGCGCGTATTCAGCAGGGCTACCGTCAGCAGGTCTACGATCTCTTCGCACCGCTGCCCATCTGGGAGTCGCCGCACTATGCGCGCGACCTGAGCGGGCTGAAGGATCTGGCGGATGTCGGCAACGCGCTCTTCAAGGAGGTGGACCCGGTCAAGGTGCAGTTCCAGGGAACGACGCAAGAGATTGTGCGCGAGGGCGATGAGTATGTGATGCGCCTGCCGCTGCCGCATGTCGAGATTGGCAAGGTGGCGATGACCAAGCGCGGCGATGAGTTGTTTATCGAGATTGGCAATTTCCGCCGCGACATGATCTTGCCCACCACCCTGGCCGAGCGTCCGGCCCGGCGGGCGGTGTTCCGCAAAGGCGTGCTTGAAGTGCGCTTTGGCCCACCCGAGCCGATCCAGCCCGTGGATCAGTCGCCGATTTCATAATCTGATGCGAACCGGGAATGAAAGCTGATCATTCCCGGTTTTCAGTTCTCAACTTCTCAGAGACTGTCTGAAACGGGTTGGTCATG
>CAKZQX010000079.1 GCA_937141995.1 uncultured Chloroflexaceae bacterium
GCCGGGGGCAGGGTGCAGACGCGGCGGCGGTCGTCTTTGATGCGCTGGACGAGGCCATGCGGCAGAATGTCGATACCCTCATTATCGATACAGCCGGTCGCCTGCATGCCCAGTTTAACCTGATGCGCGAGTTGGAGAAACTGCGCAACGTTATTCGCCGCCGTGTCCCTGACGCGCCCCACGAGGTGCTGCTGGTGATTGATGCAACCACCGGGCAGAATGGCGTGCTGCAGGCCAAGGCGTTTCTGGAGGCGGTTGATGTTACTGATGTCGTCATCTCTAAAATGGACGGCACGGCCAAGGGCGGGATCGCCTTTGCCATCACGCAGGATATCGAGCGCCCCATTCGCTATCTCGGTACTGGCGAGAAGCTCGGTGATCTGGCGTTATTCGATGCCGAGGGTTTTGTGGACGCGTTGTTCGCGGAGGAAGAACTATGAACGTGGCAATTGTACGCTGCCCCAAATGTAAGCAGAAACTGGGCTTGTCGCCCAGTATGACGATGGTCGGCACGATTGTGGTTTGCGCCAACCCGCGCTGCGAAACGCATCTGCGCGTCATCCGGCAGCGGCCGGCGCGGGTTGAGCCGGTGCCCTATGAGGAGACGTTGACGGCTGATGCAAACCCGGAATCCTATTCCTGAACGTGTGCCGGCACCAGGAACAAAGCGCAACGAACAAAGCGCACAGAAGCGAGTCTGGTTTGTTTGCTCCTGGTCTGTTCTGGGTATGCTGTTCCTGGTTCTCTTAAGTGGCTGCCTGCTGGTGAGTGGTGAGCAGACCAGTGTTGATTTGCAACCGGGCGGCGGCAACCTGCGCGTCAGTTTTGTCAGCGCCGAGGGGCAGGCCACGCGTGAGCTTAAAGTTGCCGAAGATGCGCGCCTGATGCGGGTGATTGCTATCGTCGAGGTTGAGGCGGGCGACCTGCGCCTGGAACTCTTGCGCCCCGATGGTGCCGTTGAGTTTGTGGCTGAGGGTCGCCCTGACAGCCAGGTCACGCGCACCTCCCACATCCAGACCGACGAGCAGGGCTATATTCGCTACCGCGTTTTGGCTCAGGCCGCGCGCAATGGCAGTTATCAACTGCTGTTTCAGGAGTGATTGATGGAAACATTGACTCTCGAACTATCGCCGGAGCTTTACCAGAAGCTGAAGGAAGAAGCAGGACGAACTGGTCAATCCGCTGAAACACTGGTAGCGCAATGGGTGGCAGAGCGTCTATCTCCCCTGGCAGTTCCCAGTGAGCGTGAGCGGGCGATTGCGGTTTTGCGGGATGCAGGATTGCTGACCGAACTCGGCCCCGAGTTAAAGCGGCTTGCACGGGAGTCTAGTGCAACACTTGAAGAGGTGAGTGCAGCGTTGAGTCGTCCGGGCAGCAAACCATTGAGCGAAATCATTCTGGAGCAGCGAGGACCAAAGGATTGAGCCTGCTCGTACTTGACTCAAGTGCGGTAGCCAAGCGTTATCTGGTAGAGACAGGAACCTCCTGGATGCGGAGTATCACCGATCCTGGTGCCGGTACTACCATTATTCTGGCAGAAATTACTCTGGTTGAAGTGTCGGCGGCACTGACTGCCCGGTTTCGTGCAGGTAGTATATCGCCGGCAGAACGGGATGCTGCTGTGAGACTACTATTGCAGCATGCTGATACCGAGTACCAGCTTGTGCCTATTCGGCGTTGTATGGTTGACCGGGCTGTCAGCCTGACCCAGAGCCACCGACTACGTGGGTATGATGCAGTGCAACTCGCGGTAGCACTGATTGTTAACGAGCGGTATCAGGCTGCCGGCTTGCCGGCTCTGGCCTTTGTTGCCGCTGATGATGATCTGATCACAGCAGCGCATGCTGAGGGTCTGGTTGCTGATAATCCCAATCGTTATCCGTAGAAACCGGGTGTGGCTATGAGGATTTTGCTACCAAGCCACACGCAGAGCAGCTATCAACCCGCAGTGTTCTCTGGGATCTCGGTGGCAGAAAAGCGCGAAGTTCGGTGCAGCAACCGCCCCGTTCCAACCTCCTCCAGCGAGCGGGACGCGCCGGCACGCTCCAGCAACAACTGGGCAATGGTCGCGTGAGGCAACTCCAGCAGCAGCATCGGTGTGAGTGAAACCACACTCGCAACCGGCGCCGTTCCCCGTAACAGTTCCATCTCGCCAAAAAATTCCTCCGGTCCCAGTTGTGCGACCACCTCTGCCCGACGTGTCGGCGGCGTCCCGCCGGCGGTATCTGTAGGTGGCCTGCGCACAATCACGGCTGCCTGACCCTGTTTGATGATATAAAAAATTCCGTTGGGCTGCTGCTCGCGCACCAGCACAGTTCGTGGCGGTACCTGGCGTTGCCGGGCGGCCCGTGCCAGTTCGCGCAGCGTCCGCCGGGGGACTTCCGCAAAGAGTGGCATGCGCTCCAGCAATTGCATGCTCGTCACTATTTCCAGGCTCTCCCGGGTGTGCAGTGCATCTATATCACGCAGGTGCCGCAGACCAGCCGGTGGTAGAAAGAGCAGCGTGCTTGCGACCGTAGCCTGATAGCCGGCCGCGTCCGGTGGGGGTGTCGTTGTCGGCACTATGCCCTCACCCACTTCCAGCGTGGTTCGTTCGACCGCGCCAAAGACCATGCCTCGGTGCAACTCGCCGATGACCTCTTGATCGCGCCAGATCGCCACCTCGCCCGCCTCGACAATCCAGATGCCGGTTGGTGCTGTCCCGGCTGGAATGAGTGTCTCACCCGCGCGCGCCTGAACTGATTGCAGCATCCCGGCGAGCGTCGCCAGTTCGGTATCGTCGCAGCCCAGAAACAGATCAACCTGACGCAGCAGCCGCAGTCGTGCCTCCCGCAGGCTGCCAAACGAGCGCGACAGATCGCGCGCCCAGGGCGTATACGGAAAACTCCGGCGGCTCATGGCTTCTCGCTCGGCCCAGGGCAGTGCATCATAGGCCGCCTGGATGACTTTGCGGGCAAAGCGGGCCCCGGCGATCTCCTCAATCGTTGCCACCGTGTAGCGCAGCACCTCGGCATAACGTCCTCCCTGGGTATCGA
The DNA here is from genome assembly GCA_937141995.1 of uncultured Chloroflexaceae bacterium. Lineage (GTDB taxonomy): Bacteria > Chloroflexota > Chloroflexia > Chloroflexales > Chloroflexaceae > CAKZQX01. The sequence continues at coordinate 3,036 of CAKZQX010000079.1, forward strand.
GCGACTGGGCCGCCAGCACTGGACTGATGCGTACCTGCTCCCGGTCAAGCGTCACATCCCAGTTGGCGGTCGATGCCAGGATATCCATCCGGTCATCAAGCGCCTGTGCCCGCCGCGAGCCATATACTGCTCGCAGCAGCCGGTAACAGCCCACATAGCTGAGTTGAAAGCCACGCTGAAGCCGTTCCGCCTCACTCCTGGTCGGCACTGCCGGCCAGTCAAGCTCTTCCGCCGTGAAGGTGCGCAACGTTACATAATGTACACACCAGGCAACTGCCCAGAGCCCCGCTGTGAGAATGCTCAGGGCAACCGAAACCCGTCCCCACTGCCCCACAAATGCGAGATCAAATCCATACGCCCCGGTCTGCACCGCAATACCGGCCCAGAGCGGCAGCCAGCACCAGCGCAGCCGCGAGTCGCGCAGGCCCAGCAGATGCGGTAGTAGCAGCGCCAGGGCCAGTGTGCCAAAATAGACCGGCGCTGCCGCCGCCAGCGCCATCCAGAAAGGTCCCCCCGGCAGCGCCAGTTCCGCCCGGTGAATGGTGGCGCCACCCAGGCCAAAGGCGACCACCAGCAGAAAGGCCGTAACTCCCAGTTCGCGTTGCGATGCCTGGTGCAGATCGACATCGAGCAGGGCGGCAAACCCGGCCAGCAGCAGCAGCAGAAATGCGCCACCCTCCAGCAAGAGCCAGAGCATTGTCAGATCTTCAACCGCCGACAGCCGCAGCAGCGCGCTGAGCAAAGTCATCCCGTTGGCCAGCAGCAGCGCATGCAGCACATGCTGGACATCCGCGCCGCGATAGTTGGGGCGTACCGCCAGCAGTGCCGGCAGGGAGATACTCCACAGCAGCGGTGCAAGTATGCCGGTCAACCCGGCGTCCCGTAGCGGTAATCCCGACCGGAACGGCAGGATGGTGAGAACCCCGACCAGCAGGAGCAGGAGCAGCGCCACAATCCCCGGCTGCTGGGCATACTTCCGACGTTCCAGCCGGCGTGCCCCCGCCTGCAACAGACTCCAGGCCGCCAGGAGCAACCCCAGCGCTACGGGCACCACACCGCCGCCAACGAGCAGCAGCGCCAGCAGTTGCCCGCCCCAGCCGCCCGCCCAGAGCCGGCGGATTACATCGAGCAGTTGTTGTTGCCAGAACAGAAATGCCAGCACAATGGCACACAATGTGTATAAGCCGGTAAGCAGACCATACAAACCGAAGATGCGTTCTTCAGGGCTAAACGGCGCGCGTGTACGGAGCTTTCCCCACATCGGACCTGTGACGAATGCTAACGCCCGTCGGCGTAGATTTGGTAGACGGAGCGCATCAACGAGCATGTAGTTGCCATCTGCAGGTTTCTGTTTCAGAACGGATT
>CAKZQX010000080.1 GCA_937141995.1 uncultured Chloroflexaceae bacterium
CAGCGACATGGTACCATAATTCCATGTCCGCATCCTCTCACCCGCCCTCGTGTACCAGGAGGGCAGCAGGGAATTTCCTCATCACCAGTAACATAGCGTGACTTCATCAGAACTCAGGCGTCTTTGATCGTGTTTGATTGCGCGACCACCTGACCTGTTCACTCGCTGCGTATCCGGCGATTGACCAGTTGCCAGTGAATGATCGGAACTGCATTCAGTGCCGTCCGGCTTATTGCAGGAAGCCTGTTTGTAGTCATTGACGAGTTTCGGTGAAGCGTCGAGAAGCTCACGAATGAGCCATTCTCAACGCATTCCTTTACCCCGTTGTTAAGGAGGTTCTAGACATGAGACAGGTCGCATTCTACGGAAAAGGTGGCATCGGAAAGTCCACAACGCAGCAAAACACCGCCGCGGCACTGGCAGCGCAGGGAAACGATATTATGGTGGTGGGATGTGATCCCAAGGCAGACTGCACGCGGCTGTTGCTGCGGGGCTATCGCCAGACTTCCGTGCTTGATACGATCCGCGAGCTCGGTGATGCATCGAATGTCACGCTGGACCGGGTGATCACCAAAGGCTATGGTGATGTGAAGTGTGTCGAGTCGGGTGGCCCGGAGCCGGGCGTCGGTTGTGGCGGTCGTGGCGTCATTACGGCCATCCAGACGCTGGAGAAACTGGGCGCGTACGAGGAAGATCTGGACTATGTCTTCTACGACGTGCTGGGTGACGTGGTGTGTGGTGGCTTTGCGATGCCCATCCGTGAGGGCTACGCTGAGGAAATCTACATTGTCTGTTCCGGCGAGTATATGGCCCTCTTCGCGGCCAACAACATCTCCAAGGGTATCCGCAAGTTTGCGCAGCGCGGCTACGCCCGGCTGGGTGGCCTGGTCTGTAACTCGCGTATGGTTGAGAATGAGATCGAACTGGTACAGGCCTTTGCCGAGAAGCTCGGTACCCATTTGATCCACTTTGTGCCCCGGAGCAAGGATGTTCAGCGGGCTGAGATCAACAAGAAGACGGTGCTGGACTACGACGAGAATTTACCCCAGGCCAGCGAATATCTGTCACTGGCCAAGAAGATTAACGAGAACGAGCGGTTCGACATCCCCACGCCAATGACGCAGGACGAATTGGAAGACCTGATGCGCGCTTTTGGCATCGTTGACTAACAGGCCTGGTACTCTGACAGACCGGGAGAACGGGGGTTGCCGTGCAACAATGACCGCGCAACCCCCGGAGTGCAACCAGCAACGGCGGAATGTGATGGCACTTTGAAGGAGGAATTGGTTATGTTTACCCAGGAAGTCCAGGAAGCACTCAATCATCAGATACGGCATGAACTCTATTCCGCCTATGCGTATCTCTCGATGTCAGCCTACTGTGAGACGATTAACCTTTCCGGCATTGCCCGCTGGATGCGCATGCAGGGTCAGGAGGAAATGAACCACGCGATGAAGTTTTTTGACTTCATCAACGACCGGGGTGGTCGGGTTGTGCTTGAAGCGATCGATCAACCACCCGCAGAATTTCAATCGCCGCTCGATGTGTTTGAGCGCGCGCTGGCCCACGAGCGTGCCGTAACCGCGTCGATCAATGAAATCTACCGGCTTGCCACTGTCGCCAACGACTATCCTACTCAGGTGATGCTCCACTGGTTTATTGAGGAGCAGGTTGAGGAGGAGAAGAGCGCCGGCGAAATCGTGGAACTCTTAAAGTTGAGTGGTGGCGAGGGACCAGCCCTCCTGATGCTGGATCGACAACTGGGCGCACGGAAGCATAGTGATCACTAGCGCAGTAGGCCAGGCGGTTTCCGTTTACTGACGGACAGGCCGTCTCTGCAGCGCATCACTTTATTGAAGGGAATAACGTGATGGAATATCCAAAAGCAGTTGAATGTAAGGGGAGTTGCATCCCCCAGACGGAAGATATGGCCGCCAAAGTGACCGAGCATCCCTGCTACAGCAAAGATGCCCACTTCAAGTTTGGCCGCATCCACGTCCCGGTTGCACCTCGCTGTAACATTCAGTGCAACTACTGTACGCGCAAGTTCGCCTGTCCGAATGAAAATCGTCCGGGTGTTACAACCAAGGTTATCTCGCCGGATCAGGCCGTCACCACGATCCGGGAGGCTATCGAGAAGGAGCCCCGGCTCAAGATCCTGGGTGTTGCCGGGCCAGGGGATGCCCTGGACAATCCCGCAACACTGGAAACCTTTGCGAAGGCCGGCGAGGCATTTCCATTCCTGACACGCTGTCTGTCCACCAACGGGTTACTGTTACCCGATATGATTGAGGATATTGATCGCGTGGGCATTACGACCCTGACGATTACGATCAACGCGGTGGACCCGGACGTTGGCGAGAAGATCTACTCGCATGTGCGCTACCGGGGCAAGACCTACAGAGGGCGCGAAGCCTTTGAGATCCTGAATCGCAACCAGCTTGAAGGACTGCGGCAGGCCGCGATGCGCGGTATGGTCGTCAAGGTCAACTCGGTGCTCATTCCGGGCATCAATGATCATCATCTGGTTGAGGTTGCGCGGGTCGTCAAGGCATTGGGAGCCTACATTCTAAATGTCATCCCAATGATCCCACTGGCGAAGTTTGAGCATATCACACCGCCTTCCGATGACGAAGTCAACCGCATCCGCGATGAGTGTGCCGCGGTGATCCAGCAGTTCCGCAACTGTATGCGCTGTCGCGCCGACGCAATTGGCATACCAGGCGAAGAAGGCTGTGGCGGTGAGGCGGAGAGTTCGGACAAGGTTTGCACACCGAAGTTTTTGCAGGAGAAGCCGATTGCCCGCCTTCAGGCGAAGGGCGAAACGGTGTAAGGTACAGGGTTGGTTTAGCGCACGACAGTAATACGGTTCGCAATTTTGCGACTAATGCGCACGTCAGCGGCCCGGCAGAAATGAGCAGGTTTATCTGTGCTACCACCTGTGGGCCCCTGACCCAAGGAGGTCAACGATGAGTAACGACAAATTCGAGTTCGATTGTAATAAAACGCTGCCTGATCGCGCGATCCATATCGCTGTTAAAGGCAAGGACGGATGTCAACGTAGCGACGGTTCGGACTGCTTTATCGCCAGCAATGTTGCTACCAGTCCGGGTGACATGACTGAGCGTGGTTGTACCTACGCCGGTTGCCGCGGTGTGGTCGGTGGCCCGGTGAAGGACGTTATTCAACTGACGCACGGACCGATCGGTTGTGCCTTCTTCTCCTGGGGGTATCGCCCGCATCTGGCCGACAGTGACTTCCACATGAAATACACCTTCGTCAGCGATATGGATGAGACGAACATCGTCTTCGGGGGTGAGAAGAAGCTGCTCCAGTCCATCGTCGAGGCGGCGCAGGAGTTCCCGGATGCAAAGGGCGTGTTTGTCTACAACACCTGCTCAACGGCGCTGATTGGTGACGACGGGAAGGATGTCGCCAAGGAAGCCTCGGAGTTGATTGGTAAGCCGGTGGTCTTCTTCGACTGCGAAGGTTTCCGCGGTGTTAGCCAGTCACAGGGGCACCACGTCGGTAACGAGACGATCTTTAAGGAACTGGTCGGCTCGGTGGAGCCGGAGGGCGACTTCTCCAAGTCAATCAATATTATCGGTGACTATAACATCAAGAATGATATGCGCACCTTCGAGCCGCTGTTCGAGGCACTGGGGGTCAAGATCCTGACCCGCTTCACCGGCAATGTCTCGGTGGATGAACTTCGGATTATGCATAAAGCGGAGTTGAATGTCATCCACTGTGCCCGGTCAGCGACCTATGTCGCCGATATGATGAAGGCCAAGTATGGCACACCCTCGATCAATGTGACGCTCTTCGGCCTCGCGGCAATGTCCAAGGCATTGCGCGATACCGCTGCATTCTTCGGCCTGGAGGAGCGCGCCGAGGAAGTGATCGAGCAAGAGTTGGCGAAGATTATGCCCAAGATCGAGTACTACCGCGAGCGGCTCCAGGGCAAGCGCATCTTCATCTACCAGGGTGCGCCGCGCACCTGGCACTGGATTGAGATGTTCCGCGAACTGGGGATGGAAACTATCGCCGCCGCGACAACCTTCGGGCATCAGGATGACTACGAGAAGATCTTTTCGCGCATCCAGGAAGGCGCGGTGGTGGTGGATAACCCCAACGTTCCGGAAATCGAGGAGATCCTGCGGGTCCACAAGCCTGACCTGTTTGTCTCCGGTAACAAGGAGAAGTACCTGGCATACAAGATCGGCGTGCCGTTCGTCAATGGGCACACCTATGATACCGGGCCATACGCCGGCTTCTCCGGTATGATGAGCTTTGCCCGTGACATTGACAAGGCGCTCAACTCGCCGGTCTGGAACCTGCTGCGCACCCAGGCCCGCCCGGTGCCCGGGGTCCAGGTGCCCGCTGCTTCCCAGGAAGCTGTCGCCGCAGATTAAGATTAAGCCGGCTGACGGTGCCGGTCGCCGGTACAATCTGGTGATCGGCACCCATTCCAGGCGGACACATACAACCGGATGACTCTGAATTGTATCTGGATGTGCGCGGTTGCATGGATAAACCGGTTCACGCCAGTCCAACCGCGCAGATTATCTATATCAGGAGGGCGGCTCGATGAGTACAGTGATGAAGCAGGAACGAGCGGTTGCGATTAACCCGACACGCTCGTGTGCGCCGATTGGCGCGATGTTAAGCGCCTTTGGCGTCCACGGCGCACTTACGATCAACCATGGGTCGCAGGGGTGCGCAAGCTATCCCCGCCACCAGATGGCCCGCCACTTCCGTGAGCCGATTGAAGTGGCGACCACCTCGCTGACGGAGAAGACCACAGTGTATGGTGGGAAAGAGAACCTGATCGCGGCGCTGAGGAATGTCTGGGATCGGTTCCACCCGACGATGATTACCGTCTGCTCAACCTGTCTCTCCGAGACGATTGGCGATGATATCCCCGCCATTATCGAGGAGTTTCAGGATAATAACCCGGAAGTTGAGATACCGATTATCTCGGTGAAAACACCGTCGTATATTGGGACGCATATCACGGGGTTTGACCTCTTCCTCAAGGAAGTTGCTATGCGCCTGCCGGTCAAGAGCCGCAAGGGCGATACGAATGGCAAGGTCAATATCATTCCGGGATGGGTGAACCCGGGCGACATTCGTGAGTTGAAGCATCTGCTGCGTGAGATGGATGTACAGCCGCTGTTCCTGACCGACTATGCCGATACGCTGGACGGTGGCTACTACAACCCGCGCCCGCACTTCCCGCAGGGCGGCACGACGGTCGAGGAATTGCAGGACTCCTCACGGTCAGTAGCGAGCATCGCGCTGCAGAAGCATATCGGTGGTGAGGCGGCCAAGGTCTATAAGAAGCGGCACAATGTCCCGGCGCACATCCTGCCGATGCCGATTGGCCTGGCGAACACCGATACATTCCTGGCAACCCTGACCGAGATTACCGGCAAGGAAGTTCCGCTCGAACTGCAGCGGGAGCGGGCACGCCTGCTTGACGCGATTGTCGATACGCACATGTTCAACACCGGGCTGAAGGTAGCTATCTTTGGCGATCCGGACCTGGTGCATGGTCTGGCACGTTTCGTCACCGAGATGGGCATGATCCCGCGCTTTGTGCTGACTGCTGCGGACTCCAAAGCCTGGGGCGACGATATGCTGGCGCTGTCCGAGGAACTGGGCGTGGAGATGGACATTATGTACAAGACCGACCTGCATGAGCTGCACAAGCGCATGAAGGCCGAGCCGGTCAGTGTGGTCATTGGTCACTCCAAAGGTAAATTCCTGACAGATGACGAGAAGGTGCCGCTCATTCGGGTGGGCTTCCCCATCGAGGATCGCTTTGGCTACCATCGCCGGGCGGTGGTTGGCTACCGGGGCGGCATGTACCTGGTTGATGAGATTACCAACACTATCCTGACCCAGCGCGGTAATATCGTAAGTAACACGCTGATGGAGCTTGAGGACGCGGACACTCCGGTGATGAACGGCGGCTGTGGTTCAAACGGCGGTGGCTGTGGCGGCTAATCGCTTTGCGTAACGGATGGCGGGTAAGCGTACCGACTGGTGCCTCCCCCGGCGATCCTACACCAGGGCTGCATGGCGAGGATGTGGAGAGAACGACTGCGAGTCTCTTCACATCCTCAACGGCGTTGCAACCAGTTGACCC
>CAKZQX010000081.1 GCA_937141995.1 uncultured Chloroflexaceae bacterium
TGCCGGCGGGACATCCCGCGCTCGAGTCGACGCTGGAGATCCTGGAGCCGACCTTCAGCGCTGGCCTGACGGTGCTGACCCACTTCGAGGCGGCGCTGCTGCTGGCCTGGGTGCAGCAGCATAACCCCGCCTTCCAGGGCATCGCCATCAGCAGCACCAGCGGTGTCTCCGAGGTTGATATGACCGCGCAGCACCCGCCGTCAACCCAGCCCGACTGGCTGCATGCCTTTGCCGAGGTGCCGCCGGATGCGCTCTGGCGCGGGATGCGTGGTCCGTATGGCACGCTACCGGCGCTCCTCCTGCAGCAACGTGTTGCCGATATGCGCCGCATTGCCAAACGCCTGGGTATTCGCAGCACCAAAGAGTCGAAAGAAACCCTGCTGCCCCAGATGGTGCCGCTGCTCTGCCGGCCGGAGACAGTGCAGTCGGCAGTTGCCGGCCTCTCCCCGCTTCAGCGCACAATGCTGACCCTCTTTATCCTGCGCGACAGTGGCATGCCGCCCTACACCGTGAACGAGACTGCGCAGCGCCTGCAACTGGTCGATAACCCGGAGGGAATGCCGGGTATTACCATTTCCGTGAGCGAGGCGCTGAAGAGCCTGCAAACGGCGGCCCTGGTCTTTGCCGATGATCCGAGCCACGACTATGCCGCCGATCATCAGGTGCCGCTGGAGATTGCCGGGCTCTACCAGCCCGATCTGGCCGACCTGCCCCATGGCCTGGCGCGGGTCGAATCTGAACCGACCCCGGCTCCCGCGCCGCCCGATCTGCTGGCAACGTTGCGCGGACTGGTGATGGCCCTGCGTGCGCGGACCTGGCCGGTCCCGCCCCTCCCCAATGCCCATGATCTACAAGAGCGGCTGGCAGCTCTGCGTGGCTGGCACAACGATGCGGAGGAGCTGGAGCAATTGCATCAGGCGAAGTCGGACCTCTGGCGCTGGCAGTATGACCAGTCAATCCGTTTGACGGTCTGCCCGCCGCCAGCGCTGCTGTCGACCAACGACCTGACCACGCTGGCACACGAAACCGGCAGCACGCCGGGTATGGTCCATCTGCTGCTGCGCCTGCTGGAAGCGCTACAGGTGTTGCGCGCCGACCCACCCCATCTGACGCTCGCCGCGAGTATCGACAGCCTGCTGATCCGTTCGGTGGAAGAACAGCGGCGATTGCTCACTACAACCTGGGCCTGGATGACCAACTGGAGTGAGATCCACGATCTGGAAGATCTGCGGCTGGAGCGCGGTATGTACGGTACCAGCGGTATGCGCCCCGACCAGCTCTATGCCGAACTGGCGGCCGCGCGGCGCTTCCTGCTGCGGTTGCTGCGGCTGCTCGATCCTGACCGCTGGTATCGTGTCGTGGATGTAATCGCCCTGGTGCAGTCAATCCATCCCCGCTTCCTGCTGGAGCAGCAGAGTGTGCCGCTCGGTCCCGACAACCGCGATGTCTGGTGGCTCCGTCCGGACAACGGGCGCAAACTTGATCCAACCAAAAAACGCGACTGGCAGCAGGGCGAAGCGCGCCTGCTCCAGCATCTATTGACCGGCCCCCTTGCCTGGCTGGGTATGCTCGAACTGGGCGGCACGTCGTCCGACTATCTGCGCCTGACTCCGACGGGTGCCTATCTGCTTGGTCTGCGCGATGCGTATCTGCGCGAGGAGTCCGGGCGGGTACTTCAGATTCAGGCAGAGCCGGACGCGGCCAGAGTGACAGTGCGCCTGGCGCTGGCCGATGCGGTGCCCCAGGTGCTGCATACCCTGGAACAGATCGCGCAGGCCGCCGGGCTGGATCAGGGCACCCTGGTCTACACCATCACGCCGCAGCAGTTGCGCGATGGGTTGATGCATGGGCAGACGGTGGAACAGGTGCAGGCGTTTATGCGGGAGCATGCCCGCGAACCCCGGCCGGATGCAGCCCTGGCGCTGCTGAAAAAGTGGGGTAGCGGGTTTGGGCAGGCGACGATCTATACCCGGCTGGCCCTGATTGAACTGGCCGACGATCTGCTGCTGCCGGAGTTGCTGCGCAGTACCCGGCTGGAGCATGCAATTCTGGAGCAACTGACGCCGCGCCTGCTGCTGGTTGACCCGGCCGCGGCCGATGCGCTGTTTGATGAACTGGTGGCAAAGGGCTACACTCCACGGAGGATGCGCGCGCCATGACCGACCAGCCAACCATTGACCTGCTCACGGCTCACACGAAAAATATCCTCAACGACATGGGGAAAGCCTGGGGACTGACACGCCGCTACAAAGATCGGAGTGAACAGGCCCGGGCCGTCGCCGCGCAGATGTCCCAGCCCGAGCTGGTCCGCGCGCGAGTTGAGCAGTTGAATGAGCGCCAGCGCACCCTGCTCGAAATGATCCAGATGGCCGGTGGGCGTATCAGCACGGCGGCTCTGCGCCGGCAGGCTGTGCGGAGCAACCTGGTTGAAGCCTCTTCCTCTCCAAGTCCGTATCGTGGCTACTACGCGCCGACCTACCGGCCACAGCCCGGCACATTTGAGGCCGAAGTTATCGCGTTGATACAGACGGGCCTGGTGCTCTCGCCGGGCGAGCCGCGCTATGGTAGCCAGTATCTTGACCTCGGCCCGCGCATCGAGCTACTCATTCCCGCGCCGGTGCTGGCGGCACTGCCGGCGCTGTCCCCCGTTACCACCAGCCTGGAGGGGCCGCCACCGCCGCAGGTCAAACCCGGCGATGCGGGCGCGTTCCAGCGCGATCTCTACCTCTACTGGAGTTACCTGCGCGATAATACGGTAACAGTCACCAAACAGGGGCTGGTCAGCAAGACCCACCTGAAGCGCATCAATGCCGAGTTGACCCGCAGTGAGCCCCTGGACGATGTGCGGGACGAAAACTCTGCCGGGCGGTTGCGCTTCCTGCGTACGCTCCTGATGCACTGCCAACTGGTGCGCCTGGAAGGTAACACGCTCACCCCGGCCCCGGACGCGGAAGCCTTCTTTCTGGGCCCGCTGGCCGAGCGGGTCAAAGCCGGCTTCGCAGCCTACCGGCAGATGCGGGCCTGGGATGAACTGCTGCGTATCCCCGACGTGAATATTCGCGGGCGGCGCGTCAGTGATACGGATGCGCCGCCGTTCGTGGTCATGGCGCGGCAGATTGTCCTGCGCAAACTGGTAGACTATGTCGGCGAAGGCTGGCAGGACGCGGCCCGGCTGCGAGATCTCTTCTTTCAGCGGCACTACGAATTTCTGCTGCCGCGTCAGACCTCAAGCTGGTCGGGGATGAATAATCCCTATGTTGACTATGGAAATAACCTGGGGTGGACCTTTGTGATACCGCAGGTATGGGAGACCGCTCAGGGACGGTTCTACGAGAGCGATGCGCCCCTGCACGAAGAAGATGGCTGGTCGTTTGTCGAGGGCGGCTTTATCGATATGATCCTGCGTGAGCCGCTGCACTGGCTGGGACTGGTCGATATCGGTGAGGCTCCCACTGATGATGACTCCGGGTTGGCGGCCTTCCGCCTGACTGCGCAGGGCGCGCATATTTTGCTGGATAAGCCCCTGCCCGAACATGCCGAGCCCACCGGCGGACGCCTGATTGTCCAGCCGACCTTTGAGGTACTGGCCTACCCGCCGGTCCAGGAGACCCACCTGGCCCTGCTGGATCGCATCGCCGAGCGCGAGCGACTGGATCAGGTAGCGGCCTACCGGCTGACGCGCGAGTCGATCTATCGCGCCCGCCGGCAGCATGGCATGTCGAGTGAGGAGGTAACCGCCGCGCTGGAGCGGGAGAGCGGCGCGGAACTGCCGCAGAATGTGGCCTACACTCTACAGGAGTGGGGCCGCGCCCAGGACCGGGTGCTGCTGCGCGATGATCTGGTGTTGCTCCAGGGCGAGCCGGCCCTGCTGGAGGTGACCGCCTGGTCCAGAGTCCCGCCCGGCAA
>CAKZQX010000082.1 GCA_937141995.1 uncultured Chloroflexaceae bacterium
AATCCGGCATTTGCCTGAATAAACGGCCCGACTCGCCTCCGGCAGGGCGGAAGATTCCATTCTTTTTCACAAAAATGTTGCACTATGTGCAACATTTTTGTGAAAAAGATAAAAACGTACCATGCTGCCGCAGGCGAATCCGGCTTCCATCAGGTGAAATGTCCCGTTTGAATGCCCACCACGTAAGTCCTGGTAGGATTGCTATATGTATGCCTGGTGCGGTCTACGCTGTTCTTCCTTCTTTATTTTTTGTTCTTCATTCTTTCGGTATGCCATTTCCGGCAGATCACGGTTGTGCCGACACCAACCTCCGACTGGAGTTCAAACTCATCCATCAGCCGGCGCGCACCCGACAGACCGCGCCCAACACTATTCACACGGAAAGCCTCATCACCCAGCGCCTGCGCAATATCCCCAATTCCCGGTCCCTGATCTCGGCATTCAATCTGGATACCGACGGCCTGGTTTTCATCCAGCGAACGTAGCGTCACCTGGCCGGTTCCGGCATAGGCGATCACATTGCGCGCCAGTTCACTAACCGTCGTCGCAATGCGCGCCTGATCAACCGGCCCAAATCCCAGCATGGTTGCCAGTTCGCGCGCCAGCGCCCGTGCCGTCACCACATCGCGGTCACTTCGGATAATGACATCTCTACTCTGCTGCAACAACATCGGTATCCTCCTGTCCTTGAAGTTCCATCAGCGCCAGACCTTTTTCCAGATTAAGCGCTGTGTGGACATTGGGAAGTTCCAGTCCCAGTTCGACCAGTGTCACCGCGACCGCCGGTTGCAGGCCGGTGAGGATTACCTCGGTGCCCATCAACCGGGCCATCACTGCCAGATCGGCAATCATGCGTCCGATAAAACTATCCACCACATCCAGCGCTGTCAGGTCAATAATAACGGCGCGGGCATGTGTGGTGTGAATGCGGTCGAGCAGATCATCTTTGAATTGCATGGCCGAGGCATCATGCAGAGAAACCTGGATCGAGGCGATTAGCGCCTGGCCGATTTTGAGAATGGGTATACGCAGGCTATTCATTCGGGGCTCCTCTCTTACTGCTTTTTACTGCTATATTGGCAGCGCTTTTGTCGATACTTACGCCGGTTGTCCCAATGCGAACGCAATACCGCTTTTCAGGTTGCTATGGGTGACAATGCCGTTGAGATCCGCCCCCAGTTGTACCAGGGTCTGGGCAATCTGTGGTTGGATGCCGGTCAGGATCACCTGTGCGCCGAGCAACCGGGCGGCACGCGCTGCGCGGACCAGGGCATTGGCAACCTGGGTATCGACCACCTGCACGCCGGTAATATCAAGGATGGCCGTATCGGCCTGATAGTACGCAATTCCTTCCAGCAGATTTTCCGGAATCTGTTGCGCACGCAGGGTATCAATCGCGCCGATGAGCGGCATAATGACTACATCATCAGTGATGGGGATAAGCGGTGTCGAAACTTCGCGCAGGGTGGCCTGCTGGTTGCGAATAATCTCTTCCTGCATCCGGATCCGGCGCTCGCGTTCCTCCTGTTGGGCGCGCTGCCGCCGTGCCCGCTCCAGTTCCGATTCGGTGGTCATCGTCGAAGGATTGATATGAAATATAACCGTCTGCGCGCCATTCTCCTGCACAGTGATCTCTTCATCAGCCCAACAGGTCACTCCCAGCGCCTGCGAGAAAATCCCGATAATTTTTCCCTGTAGAAAGGGGCAACCCCAGGTTGTTTCCTGGTTGCGCTGCATCGCCAGTTCCCAGGGATTGTGTACAACCACAACGGCATGCTGTTGTGCCTGGTCAAAGACGGGTAGCTCAAAGCATCCCCACCCGGCGGCACTCACGGCGCGCCCCCAGGCCAGGAAACCTTCCTCAAATGTTTCCCCAAGCGTGGAGATCATTGCATGATAGTCTTCCTCTGTCCCCAGGCCGGCATGATAGGCCACCAGATTACGAAACAATCCTATGCCAACCTCCTGTGCCAACGGATAGAGTATATTCAGCAGCGATGGGTCGAGCCAGAACAGGGCTGCTGGTCGCTCAAAGAAGGATAATTCACCCCGGGCCAGATCCCACTGAATGGAAGCCTGGTTTAACGCAACGGCATGGGTGGTGCAGATACCGGTTTCAGCCGGTTCCGGAACCGTTCCAACAATCCGCCGGTGCAACCGGGTATTGTCCATCTGATCGGGTTTGTGCGCGATATTCTGCGTTGACATCAGGTGCATCTCCTCTGTTCTTTGTCCTTGTATGGTTCTTTCTATAACTCTGCTACGCGGAACCAACCGACCGTTCCTGAGGAGTGATGTGCCGGCGGGTTTTCCGATTCAGTATAATGCGGAGCAGGGAAACTAACGCCTGAATATTCTCCGCTTTTGGAATAAACCCATCAAAACCCAGGTGAATAAACTCCTGCGGATGGCGTTCTCGCCGGGCAGTGTAGGCAATCACCGGGCAGGTGATGCCCCGGTCACGGAGGGCTTGCAGCGTAGCAATGCCATCCATCCCGACCATCACAATATCCATCACGATCACGTCGGGCGGGTTGCCGGCGGCGGCGGCGAGTGCCTCGGCCCCGCTTCCGACGGAACGGACGCTAAAGGAACCGGTATTACGAATAATCAATTCAGTTTTCATGCGAACGGTGTATACATCATCTACGATTAATACGTTTCGCATCACTTTGTTCCTTTCCACTGGTTTTGTTCTACTTTACACGAGCCATACGGAAATATCTAGCAGGAGGTAAGTATAGATTAAGAGCAGATTTAAGAGAGTTCTTTATTTCTCGAAGCGTGTTGCGATGTGGAATGCTATTCTGTGTGGGGAGATGAAGTGGTCCGGCGGTACGGTTTGTACCCGGCGCAAGCTGCCGCTGTTCAGCGTACCATAATAGCTCATGCCGTGCTGATGTAGGGTGAGCAGAATGTTGTCATCTTGCCGGATGCCTTCGGGGAAGCCGTAGGAGGATGGAGCGATGGCGAAGCAGTTATAGAAAGACCGAACAAAGAACACCGGACAATCATGGTATTGATGGGGGGACAGTAAGCGCTGCTTGTTGTATGTTACGTTGTTCTGAGTTCTCTACAATTGCTCCTACGGCTTGTGTAGGTGGATATGACGACTACAGCACATTTAGACAGCGTAGTGATTCCACCAGATTATGTGTGGTAAAGATATCCTGGATAATATAATCCTGCACGCCGGCATGGAAAGCGGCCAGTACCGCGCTTGACTCGTCGCGGTGTGATACCAGAATGAGCGGAATATGTGCAGTGGCGGGATTGCTTTTAAAGATACGACACAGCCGGTAATCGTTTGTTTCCACCTGATTTACATTGAGAACAATCACATCGGCATATTTCCAGTTGTGTGTGGAAAGACCGGCGCTACTGTTATTGACAACATTGACGGTTAGACCATACGATTGTAACTCGCTCTGAATGTGCCACAGTTGTGACTGCTCATCGGCAACCATGAGAATATGATTTGACATCGTCGTTACTCCTGTGCCTGAAGACTGGGAATGGCTCACAGACGCGGTAGTTACACTGGTCTACCTGCCGGTGAGCAACGTTGTTGCAGGTTCAATTATACGGGGAATGCGGCGATATGATGAGATCGAATTAGGGAAAGATTTTGAGCAGAAAGCGGTGAGAGTAAGCGCTCGCGGAGCGGGTCAATGACCGCGTACGTCGTGTAACATAATAGGAGTTATGCGGTCGTTGACCCGACGGCAGATTCCGCCTCCGGCAGGGCGGAAGATTCCTTTCTTTTTCACAAAATTTTGCACAAAGTGCAAAATTTTTGTGTGAAAGAAAAAACGTACCATGCTGCCGCAGGCGAATCCGGCTTCCGGGTCTGGCACGCAGCCGGAACAGTCCGCACCGCGTAACGCGTGTAACATAACACGCGTTACGCGGTCACTGATCCGGCAGTCAGTTGTGTTCCGATAGCCCCGCACACTGCACTTCGGAGTTGCACTGCTCCTGGGCCGGATCAACCAGCATATACCCGGTGCTGCGTATACTCACAATATAGTCGGAGCCGATTTTTCGCCGCAGATTCTGAATGTGGGTCTTCAGTAATCCCTGCGCTTCGGTCTTATCGGCCTCATGCTTATGTGTCTGCTGCACAATCTCACTGTACCCCATAACCCGCCCCTGAGCATGCCCCAGGCATGCCAGCAAATCATACTCAATCGGAGTCAGGTGGACCGTCTGCTGGTTGTGGCTGACCGTATGCCGAAAGGTGTCGATCTGCAACTCCCCGATCTGGAGATAGCGTTCAGGTGCGCGTGCCTCAGCCGGCTCTGCGCCGACTGGTGTCGGTTCCGGGTTCGTCGGCGGAGCCGGCATGTCTTCATCACATAGTTGACCGAGGGCATGGGTGATCATACGAATAGCATGTTCGCGGCGCAGTTCGGCCTGGTGGCGCTCAATTGCGCTGGTCACATACTTCAACAGTTCATCGGGTTTGCAGGGCTTGATCAGGTAGTCATAGGCTCCGGCCCGGAGTGCCGCAATTGAGGTATCCATCGTGCCATAGCCCGTCAGGATAATGACTTCCGGTGGGCGGATGTGTTTGCGTGCGGCATATAGCACCTCGACCCCATCAACAGTGCCCATCCGAATATCGGTGACAACTACATCAAATGGACGCCCGTCGTCAGCGGCTTGCTGCAACAATGCAATCGCCTCCTCGCCATTGATCGCTGCCGCCACCTGATAACCGACGCTATCGAGGATGGCGACGATTGACATACGGGTTGTCGCGTCGTCTTCTACAACTAAAATCTGTGCATTCATAGCTGCCTCACTGGTATTGTACGATGTCTTGCTCCGGTTCGTTCTGCATGGGAAGCGTGATAGTAAAGGTGCTACCACTGCCCGGTACACTATCAACCGTGATAGTTCCGTGGTGCTGTTCAATAATTTTACGGATAATTGCTAATCCCAGACCTGTGCCGTGGGATTTTGTGGTGAAAAAGGCCTCAAAAATACGTGCTCGTACTTTGTCGCTGATACCGCTACCCGTGTCGCTCACTTCGATGACGACTTGCGGGATATCCGTGTCTGGTATCGCGGTTGTAAGTCGCAGGGTGCCGCCATCGGCCATCGCATCCACCGCATTCATAATCAGGTTGAGCAACACCTGGATCAACTGGTCGGTGCGCCCCGCCAGTGTCGGCAGATCGGGCAGCAAATGGCGCTCAACGGTGATCCGATGTTTTGAGAGGGTGCCGCTGGTCAACAGCAGTACCCGCTGGATCAGCCCGTTTATATCAATGGTGTCAACATTGGTCGGGTTTTCGCTTCGGTAGAGATCCAGCAGTTGACTCATAATTGAGCCAATCCGGTCAATTTCGTCGCTCACCAGCGAGAGGTAGCTTTCCCGTTTGGTATCGTCGGCGTGTTGCGCCAGGTAGAGAAAGTTCTGAATGGCCTGGAGCGGTGTATTGACCTCGTGGGCAATAGTGGCGGCCAGTTTACCACTGGCGACAAAGGTTTCGTGCTGAAGCGCTAACTCTTCAAACTCCAGTCGCTCCGTAATATCGACAATATGCACAATCACCTGCACTACCTGACCGGCGGCATTGAGCAGGGGCAGTGTATGCATATCAAGGATGCGCACCTGTCCATTTGCACGGGTGAGGCGTTCCCGCCGGCGGTATTCTCGTTGCGTATGTAGGGTATAGAGGACCACATGCCCCGGAAATGCCGGACTGGCTTGTTCACAGATAGTAAGCCAGGGTTGGCCCACAACCGCATCGGGATCGCTATTCAGCGACGCCGCCAGGGCGCGATTGATCGTCTGCACTACTCCCTCGCCGTCCAGCAACACTAATCCATCTTCCAGGCCATCGAAGAGCGTGCGCAGCAAATCGCGGCTCTGCGCCAGTCGGCTATTCAGGTCGGCCAGAACTGCATAGGCTCCGGTCAACTCCTCCTCCGCCATTTTACGCTCGGTAATATCCCGGGCCGCGCCATAGAGCCGGGTCACGCGTTGCCGGCCGGCATCCCAGATCGGCTGGCTGTGGCTCTGCAGCCAGCATGTCTTGCCATCGTGGGTGATCGCGCGAAACTCAATTGCAATCGCCTGGTTCGCCAGCAGTTGCTCGTAGCTCTGGATGACAATATGCAGATCATCGGGATGAATAAACTGCCGCCAATCCCCCATCATCTCCGCAAACGAAAAGCCGGTGATACGCGTTGCCGAGTTGGTCATCCACTCCTGCGTCATTGAGCCGTCCGGTTCAACATCATACACATAGACAAAATCGGAGACCAGTTCGGAGATAATCCGGTAGCGCGTCTCGCTTTCGCGCAGGGCTTTCTCGGCCTGCTTCTGCTCGGTAATATCCCGATGGACAGCAACAGCGCCTACCGGCTGCCCCAGGCTGTTCTTAAGTGGTGAAATCGTGATGAGGATGTCGATAACTGTGCCATCCTTGCGCCGCTGCACTCCTTCGCCGCGCCACTGCCCATGCTCCAGCAGCCGGTCCAGGGCCATAATTTCGCTCCGGTTGGTGACAAGCATCGTCAGGCCGATCTCCTGGAGCCGTTTGCCCAAAACTTCTTCTGCCGTCCAGCCATAAATCGTTGCGGCAGCGCGGTTCCAACTGCGGATCGTAAACGTGTTATCAATCGAGAAGATCGCCTCGGAAACGCTGTCGAGCAAATTGGCATGGTAGCGCACATGCGCCTCCGCCTGTTTGCGCCCCGTGATATCGCGGATAATGGCGAACACCTCATCGTTGCCGCTCGGCACGACCCGCACTTCCAGAAAGCGCAAATCGCCATTGGCGTTCTGCCGCTCGAGAAAGGTCTGAATTTCGTCGGAATCAATAATGCTGCCCTCAACCAGCAGATCACCCAGCAGAACGGTGCGGCCCTCATCGCGCAGGCGGGCCTGAACAGTTAGCGCGGTCGCCAGTTGGTCGGAGGTCAATACCCCCTCGGCCACCAGGTATTCGCCCAGTCGCCATGGCAGGCTGTACTCGTAGGTCTGGAGGATGCCTGTCGCCAGCGCTGCTTCTAACGAGGTGAGCATCTGTTGCGCCAGATCGGGGGGCAGCACTTCGCCCACCGCTTTGCCCAGAAAAACGTCGGGCAAGAGGAGCGGGGCAAAGTCGTCGGCGGGGAGATAATCCAGGAAAATGCCGTTGCGGTCAATATGCAGGATGGTGTCGGGAATGGCGTTCAGCAGGGCACGTTTGCGAAAGGCGCTACGCGTATGCTCCGTGATTTCACTCCGGAGATTGCTGTTTACATCTTCAAGTTGCAATGTCCGTTCCTGAACGCGCAGTTCAAGTTGGGCATTAAGATGGCGAATCTCTTGCTCAACCCGTTTGCGCTCGGTAATATTGTCAAAGGTAACAGCAATACAGGCATCCGGCAGCGGTGTTGCCCGCACACTGAACGCGCTGGTGATGATCCGGTTATCGCCATAAACAATCTGCTCCAGCACCAGCGGCTCTCCCGAATGAATAACCTGGACATACGCCTGTGGGATACCCTGCTCGCGCAGTCTGGGAAAGTTCTCGTCCAGCGTTTTGCCGATAACCTCCGTCACGGGAATGCCGGTCAGCGCTTCGCTTGGTGGATTGGCGTAGAGCATCCGCAGCGCTTGCTCATCATCGGAGGTTTCAAGCTGGTAGAGGTACAGCCCCAGCGGGAGCTGGTCTACAATCCGCCGGTAGCGGGCAACTTCGCGGCGCAGGCGGGCATTTTCTGCAAGCAGATCATCGGTGGTGCATGGCTGGTCAAGTATCATATAGTGTTCTCGCATCTCACTATGCGGCAACGTTGGGCAAGCGACGGAGTTGCGCGGGGCCGTCCGCGAAAATCTCTCACTCAATGAACCGGTTGTCACGGTGACAGGTTACGCGCATGACATAACCTGTTTGTCCTTCCGATATTATTGTAACAGACTCGTGGTACCATAACGCAAACAAATTGGTTCACTTACAGGAGGTACGCGGTAACGGGTTGTTCCGGCCTGATGCCGGACCATGAAACGGCCTTCGCCCACGGCAGGATGGTACCTTCTTATCTTTGTAGGTATTGTTCAAAATTGGTGATGTGCATGTGACACTTCGCCGAAGGGAAACTGTCACGTACGTTTGAACAAACCTTACAAAAAATGTACACGTTGTGTGCATTTTTTGTAAAAAAAGATGGTCTGTTCCGCGCTGCCGGAGGCAAGATACACTATTCGCGGAGGATCGCGTAACGCGTGCCGGGTACGTATTGGCGCGGTTATTTCATGCCACCGCAGGTATCGGCATCGGTGTCGGGCATGCGCCGCCTGCCAGGGGATCTACATGGCAAAAATTAAGCTGGATTTGCACGAGATTTATAATCGTGGCGACAAAATCGACGACGAACTTAACCGGGTTATTCAGGAGGCGCTGGATCGGCGCATCAGTCTGGTGGAGATTATTCCCGGCAAAGGGAGTGGTCAGTTGAAGAAACGCGTGCTACGCTTTCTGAACCAGGCGCATATTCGCCGCCTGTATCACCGGGTGGAGAAAGATGATCGCAATTTTGGGCGCATCTTTGTTCACTTCCGGCACTAGCAGTTGAGGCTATTCATGACTCAGTTAATCATGGCAATTACGATTGTCCTGGTAAGCTCGGCGCTCTTTTCGGGTAGCGAAGCCGCGCTCTTCTCGGTGCCCCTCGTTCGCGTGCGCCAGCTTGCCGAGTCGGGCGAGGCCGCCGCTCTGGCGCTGCTCAGAATCCGGCAAAATATGAGCCGTCCGATTGCGACAATTGTTATTCTCAATAATATCGCCAATATTGTTGGGAGTATTATTGTCGGCAGTGTTGCCACACGCGCGCTGGGGAGCGAGTCGCTGGGGATTGTGTCCGGGATACTAACTTTTATGGTGATAATTTTCTCCGAAATTATACCAAAGACCCTGGGCGAGCGCCACGCCGAGCGTATCGGCCTGATTGTTGCCCGCCCGGTGCTCTGGCTGGCGTTTCTCTTTACACCGCTTGTCTGGATGATCGAGCGCCTCACATCACCGATTACACGCGGTACCCGGTTGCCGACCACCAACGAGGCCGA
>CAKZQX010000083.1 GCA_937141995.1 uncultured Chloroflexaceae bacterium
ACCCTGCCCTTTCGGCTGGCGGCACTGCTTGACTATGCCAGCGATCTGGCCGCCGCCGGCGGACTGCGGGGCAAGATTGCGGTACTGGTCGGGATTGGCCCCGACACGCCGACCGAGCCGGCAGCTATGAACCTGCTCCAGCGCTTCTGTGATGAAGCGGGCATAACTGTGGTAGGCAAGCTCGTGCTGACCGATGATCAGGCAGTTGAACCGACAGCGCCTGACCGCGTAGCGGACCTGGCACGTCAGGCGTATGCGCTGGCACGCCAGGATCTACCCGATGCGCTGCCATAACGTGGTTGCAGGAAATAACGTAATACGAGTTCGCCATCAACTTTATCATCTCTGCATCCCCGGTGTTCGCTGTGGCTATGACAACAAATCAGGATAAGGAGTTGGCACGAACTATGCCGCATACCCAGCCGGCAATCCCGGCAAACAAGAACTACCTGGGCGACCTGGTAACGTACTGGCTGCTTGTGCGGTCGGCGCTCTGGAACAGCTTTGATCGGGTCTGGGTGCAGATCTGTGGGCGGTTGCCGCGCCGTGCGGAAGGGCCGCTGATCTGCTATATGAACCATCCCTCCTGGTGGGATGGCTACATGGCCGCCGTGATCAACCGCGAGGTGCTGCGGCAGCGCTTCGCGGGCTACCTGATGATGGAGGAATTTCAGCTCCGGATCTACCGGTTTATGACCTGGAGCGGAGCATTTTCGGTTGATCGGCACAACCCCCGCGAGGCGGCGCGCTCGGTGGAGTATATCAGCCAGGTGCTGCGGCAGCGTCCCGACCAGGCATTCTACATCTTTCCCCAGGGTGAAATCACCCCAAATGACCGGCGGCCACTTACAACCTACCCCGGCGTGGCGCACGTCGTTCGGCGCGTGGGGGCCGCCACGCTCTGCCCGATTACGCTGCGCTACGAGTTTCGCAGTGAGCAGCGCCCGGAGGCATTTATCCGCTTTGGACCCTGCCACCGGGCCACTGCTCCGGTTAACGTTGCAGCCCTGACCGAGGAAGTGAACGCACGGTTGACCGCCAGCGCCGATGCGCTGCGCGACGCAATTATTGCCGACGATATGGGCAGTTTTGGCCTGCTGCTGCATGGACGACCGGGCACCGACCGCTTCTTCGATCCCCTGTTCGGTCTGCTGACCGGACAACGGCGGGAGCCAAAATCATAATGCGCTGGCGGACAGGCTCACGCCTCGCCCTGCTGCGTGTCGCTCTGCTCCATCCCCAACACCCAGCGCACCAGCAGCGGTTCCACCCGGTCAAATGCCAGGTAACTCAGAATGAGCGTACCGATTGCCGCCGCCGCTACCTGCCGATGCGCCAGGTTCACCAGCACAAACATCGTCAGATTGAGCAGGTAGAGCAGCAGCGGCAGCCACACCAGCAGCGGTGCGACGCCACGCTGCTGATTGATCCGTAGCGCGGCCTGGCGCAACCAGAGCACAATCGCAACCAGCAGCAGACTGGTCATCCACCAGGCCGCAAAGTTGGAGAGCGGCACGCCATAGTAGCCACTCATGCTGTCCCAGATCCAGTAGCCGTTGATATGCACCGCGACGGGCTCAATGGTAACATCCAGCAGGGTGGCAAACGATGCGGCAACCGGCAGCAACATCAACCCACCGCCCGGTGATGATGGGGGTAACCCGGCGCGCATACCCAGCAACCGATCCGTCACCCCGATTGCAGCGGGCACCACCAGCAGCCAGGCAAAGGGAATTGCCAGCGGGACAGCATCGGCAATTTCCGGCCAGAGCACCCCGGTATACTGATAGCCGCCGAAGGGAAAGCCCGTGGTGACACCAATATACTCGACCGCCCATCCAATCAGCAGAATAAGCAGCGCCGACAGTGTGCCGCGCCAGCCATAGTTAGAGGAGAGCCATACCCCCATCATCGTTCCCTGGAGAATCAACAGTGCGCCACCCATCCAGGTTCCCCAGACCGGCACGCGGTCCAGCGCGATGAGCAGAATCGCCCAGGGATACACAAACAGATACAGACCAAGCAACCCTAGCAGCAACGACCCGGAACGTGATCTGATGCGACTCATGCGACCGAATCCCATCTAGTATTTTAAGAAAGTTTACCAGTAACCCACCTGTTCGTCGGCGAACAATCCAGACAGTGCGCCGTCACACATACGTATCAAATAAATACGGCTGACATGCACATCGTATAGTCGAATCAACTTTCCTTTCAGATTTCGGTTGATTTTCCGATGGCCCCCCAACCGAAATCTGATGCATTCATCGTTCTATCCGGCAGATGAGGATTGGAGAAAAGCACGTATTCACAGAATGTACGCGGTATGGCCTGTTCTGGCCCAACTCGTCGGCGGCAGCTTGATACGTTCTTTTTCTTTTTCTCAAACCATTTGCACTTTGTGCAAATGGTTTGCGAAAAGATCCGGTTCCTTCCGCCCTGCCGGAGGCGGTTCTGCCATTCATCCAGTCAAACGCCCGATTTGCATGTCCACCACATATGTCCTGTTATTCAGCATAACACCATTTCCAGCCTTAGCAAACAGCGTGCCGGCCCGGCATGCCCAAACATAGACAGTGCCGGTGTACGGACTAGCAGATGCATCGCCTGCATACAGATGTCAACCTGAGGAGTCCGAAGCGTCAACAGTTCATTGCAACATCTTCACTACCATAATACATCTATAACTATTATAGAAATCGCGGTAGAGCCTGTCAAAACCGCCATTGCCCGAAGTCCGTGCTCTGCTTGATTTAACAAAGTGTTAATTGCGCATGAGCCGTGCAGTATGGTACGATATGAGTCCATCTTACAAACTTGAGCAGGGCTCGACATACCTATATCGGGGAGTACCAACTTATGTCATCGAAGACAAACAGTGATCATCGGGTTCTGCGAATTCTTGCCGTCGAGGATGATAACCATATCGGTCGGATCATTCAGATGGCAATGCCGTCGCTGGGTGTACCCTACGAATTCACCCTGGTTCTCAGCGCTGAAGAAGGACTGGAGCTTTGGGGCCAACAACCTTTTGATCTCCTCCTTGCCGATTACAACCTGCGCGGCATGAATGGGCTAAAACTCATCACCACTCTGAGGGAACAGGGTTTTGAGCATGTGCCCATGGTGTTGATCACAGCGTACGATAATCCCAAACTCGCGCGTGAAGCACACGTAGCGGGCGTCGCAGCCTACATTCCGAAACCTTTTTTTATTGAAGATCTGATCAATACCATTCGCAGTCTGTTGCCCAACAAAAGCCGGAGCGTAAATAGCCAGCCGTGAAGTGAAATGGTTGCACAATCATTTAATCGTTTGCGAATGTCACGAACAACGGCGCGAAGCAGGTGCTTTGCGCCGTTGCCATACCTGTTTGCCCGGCGGGGCCATCGCCACGCCATTTTCATAATCTGACCTGCACTACTCCAGCCGTTGCGTCTGGGTTGAACGTCGTTCAGCGGTAGGCGGGTTGGCAACGGCACTCCCATTGCCGGCTGTGTGGAGGCTATCCATAAATGGCTTGAGAATATCCATAGGCAACGGGAAGATAATCGTGCTATTCTTCTCGACCGAGATCTCGGTCAGCGTCTGGAGATAGCGCAGTTGCAACGTTACCGGCTCACGCGCCATCACATCAGCCGCCGCTGCCAGGGACTTGGAGGCCTGGAGTTCACCCTCAGCGTGAATAATCTTGGCACGCTTCTCCCGTTCCGCCTCGGCCTGCTTCGCCATAGCCCGTTGCATCGTCGAGGGCAGTTCCACATCCTTAATCTCGACAATCGTCACCTTGATGCCCCAGGGCTCGGTCTGCTCATCGATAATTTGCTGCAACTTCTGGTTGATCAGATCGCGTTGTGACAGCAGCGCATCCAGATCAAACTGGCCTACCACACTGCGCAATGTCGTCTGCGCAATCTGCATCGTTGCGCGAATATAGTCCATCACATTGGTGACTGCGGCATTGGCATCCAGCACCTGGAAGTAGAGCACCGCATTCACCTTGATCGTCACGTTGTCCTGCGTAATCACTTCCTGCACCGGTACATCCATCGTAATGATCCGCTGGTCAACGCGGATCATCCGCTCAAATATCGGAATGACAAAAAATAGACCCGGACCACGCGCCCCCATCAACCGCCCCAGGCGAAAGATAACGCCGCGCTCATACTCCGGTACAATCTTGATTGCGGAGAGTAGCACCATCAGGGCGATGAACGCCAGCGTTGCCACGCATGCAAAAATGAATACGTTCACGGTTCGACCTCTTTCCTCTAGCCCGCACCATGCGAGCTTCCCAATTAATGAACACCCTGGGTCTGTACAGTTTCCTCCTCACTCTCGAGGCGTCGGACTACCAGACGTAAATTATACACCGCAGTGACGCGAACCCACTCACCCGCGTCAACCTCGCCATCCTCGCTGATCGCCCGCCAGAGCGCCCCATCGACAAAGACCATGCCGTCGGGGTCCAATCGCTTGCGCACCTCGGCCAACTTGCCGATGAGACCTTCCTGCCCACCGGCGATGGGACGCTTGCGGGTATGAAACACAATCCAGATACTCGCTGCGGCAAAGAGCGCGGTAAGCACGACAACCATCAAGATTGCCCAGAGAGCGACAAAGGTATTGGGAGCCTGGTTTGTATCAATGAGGGTCAATGAACTTACAAGCAGCACGCTTATGCCAATCACGGTCAACGCTCCGTGGGATGGAACATAGACATCGAGCAGGATTAGAACGAACGCGAAGAGCAGACCAGCAACACTGATCCAGCGCACGGGCAGCGAGAAAAACCCGATCAGCGCACCGAGCAGGAGGACAACACCAATACCGGCAAACACACCGACGCCGGGGTTAACCAGTTCGGTATACACCGCAATTGCGCCCAGCACCAGTAGGAGAAAGGCCACGGTCGGGTCGGCCAGGAGCAGGCGAAACTGTTCCCAGAGGTTCGGCGTGATGGAGCGAGTCGCGCGGCCCAGCGTTTGTATCTGCACCTGCCGGCCACCCTCCAGTTCCACCGTGCGGCCCTCAAGCAGAGTCAGCAGTTCGTCCATATCGCCGGCAACAATATCCACTGCCGGTGGGTTGAGTGTTGCGGCCTGCGCATTGGTCAGCAACATGCCATCCCGCACCGCCTGATCAATCCAGTCGGTATTACGTCCCTGCGCCGCGTTCCACTCGCGCAACTGCTGAGACACACTGTCAAAGAGCAAATTCTGCGTCTGCTCAGTGAGCAGGACATCTACCTCGGCGAGCGGCGTTGCTGTGCCAAATGTGGTGTCGGGAGCCATCGCGGCAATATCTGCCGCGCTTAAAAAGAATGCCCCGGCTGCACCGGCTTCGGCCCCTTCGGGCGCGACATAGACCACCACCGGCACCTCCGCCTCGGCCAGTTCGCCGGCAAAGGGCCGCACCGCACGCAGCACCGTCCCCTGGTTATTCAACGTAATAATGAGCGCCGTGGCATTGCCGGCTTCAGCCTGGCGCAACGCCCGTTCCAGAAAATTGATCGTCACATTGGTAACGGTGCCCTGCACCGCTACCGTATAAATTGGTCCACGCTCCGACTGTGCCGTGGCAAGCGTATGCATACCAAAACTTGCCAATAGCAGTAGGAAGAACCTCAGCAGGCTGTAAAACCACCTGCGCTGTACCATTGTTGCCTGTCCATACGCTCCTCTGACGGGGGCACCCCAACCGTCAGAAGAGATAGCGAGGAGCAGTGCTCCTCTGCGATTCCCCCTGAAGTCATTCGCACTACCTATGCAGCAGAACGTTTCATCTTTCTGTATGATAACTCAGGGAGCGAAGCTATGGCAACTCCGAAGGTGATATTTCCGGATCAGACTCCGGTTGCCCCCGCTGCACAAAGCGTTTCATCCGCCGCTCAAACTCGGAACGCGGGAGCAGCACTTTGCGATTACATGTCCGGCAGCGAATACCGATGTCGGCTCCCAGCCGAACAACCCGCCAGGTATCGCCGCCACACGCATGCGGCTTACGCATCTGGACAATATCATCCAGGTAAAGCGCAATTGGCCCGGACATACATACCTCCCCTGCGTAGATAATCACGACGCGGCGACCCGATCAGGGTATCGGTTCCACGCCGCGTCCATCGGCAGCATACTCCTTCTGTTTGGCCTGCTGCCAGAGTTCTTCCATCTCAGCCATGGTCAGCGCGCTCATTTCGCGGCCCTGGAATTGCGCCGCCTGTTCAACATGGGTAAAACGCCGACGAAACTTGGCACTGGCCTCGCGTAGCACACTCTCGGCATCCAATTCCAGCCGGCGCGCTAGATTGACCAGGGTAAACAGCAGATCGCCCAGTTCCTCAGCAAGATGGGTCCGGTCAACCGGGGAAAGGGTTTGCGGGTCGGCCAACACCTGCTCCAACTCGGCAAACTCCTCATGCACCTTGGCCCAGACCTCATGCAGCGCACTCCAGTCGAAGCCCACCCGCGCCGCCTTGATCATCAACTTCTGCGCCGTAGCCAGCGCGGGCAGATCAACCGGGATACCGTCAAGGACACTGCTGCGCCGGCGTCCCTTCGCGGCCAACTCCTGCGCTTTGATCTGCTCCCAGGTGTGCAGCACGGTATCCATACCTTCGACCGCCGGATCGCCAAAGACATGGGGATGCCGCCGAATAAGTTTGGAGCTAATCTGTTCCAGCACATCGCCCAGATCGAAGTGCCCCGCCTGGCGGGCCATCTCGCTGTGAACCAGCACCTGGAGCAGCAGATCACCCAATTCCTCGGTCA
>CAKZQX010000084.1 GCA_937141995.1 uncultured Chloroflexaceae bacterium
CTATTGCCGCCAAGCAGGTTGCGCGCCGGTTCAAGCGCGGCAACCGCTTCAGCAGGCTCTTCCCGGCGCTGGGCCAGGATACCCAGGTTAAACCGCAGTTCACCCAGATCGCGCTCCACCTGGCGCATACGCTGACTGGCGGTCAACAGGACATTCCGGGCCGCAAGCTCATCCCCGGCATCAAGCAAAATCGCGCCCAGGTTGTTATAAAGCAGTGCCGTTTCATCCTCGGCAACCCCGTCGGGCCGCTCCAGCAGCGTCACGTAGATGCCGGCAGCCTGCTCGTACGCGCCGCGCGCCCACAATGCATTGGCGCGCAGCACCAGCGGCAGGGTCGGATGTAACTCCGGGTAATCCTGCAGCAGATTGCCCAGTTTGACATAGGCAGTGTCAGCCCGGCCCTGGTTATAATCGGCCAGCGCCATCAGCAACTGAGGCAAGATCACCTGACCATTGATCGCTGTCTCTTCCGTGGTGAGCAGGTAGGAGTGGGGCATGCTAAACCGGCCCATATAGCCAATCCAGGCGTTGGGACCATAGGTACCCTGCGGGGCATAGGTCAACCGGGGAAACAGCGTGGTATCATTCAGCAACCCGCCGGAGGAGACCCGCCCCCAGACCAGCACATCCGCCTGCCGATCCTGGACCAGTGCCAGAGCAGCGGCGGCATCAGCGGGGGCCGCCCCGGCGGGCCGCACAACGACATTCGTATAATTATTGGCATCGGCATACGCCCCAAGTTCATCAATCAGCGCATTGGCAACATTCCGCCCGGTGCGGGGATCACTCTCGTCCTGAAAGGACGCAACCAGGATCACAAAATCGTCTGCCGCGCGCGAGTCACCCAGGCTGCTAAACAGGAGCAACACAATAATGATCAGGGGCACCCCGATAAGCACAAGCCGCGGCAACCGGCTCCAGAACGACCCACGCCCATCCGCGGCCGACTCATCCGACTCGTCATCAACCAGATGGGGCACTTCGACGCCATTCTCATTCACGAGGCGCTGCTCAATAATAGTATTCGCTTGCGCATCATCGTTGGACTGGCGGTCACGCTTATGTGGCGAATGCTCCCCACCACGCGGAATTTTTGTCAGCAAGTTGGAGAGGTTATGACGAAAACCCATTGTGCTATTCCTCTATTTATGGACCTCTACCTGGGCCAGCAAACCATCAACAACCCCGATCAACTCGGTGCCAGAAAAAGGTTGGAGGATCGACATTGTTGCGCCATGGGCAATACTCCGTTCCTGATCCTCCTGCCGCGCAACCAGGGTCAGCAGCGGCAGTTGCGGAGCCAGCGTGCGCAGTTTTAAACAGAAATCCCAGACATTCCGGCCCAACCGGGCATCCGCAATGACCAGATCCGGCATACCTGCCTCACGCGATAGCAAGGCGCGTGCCTCGGGCACCCCCGCAACAAGCAACATCTGATAGAAATGATCATGCAGCAACTCATACAACTCCCGGCAGAGCAGATCATCCGCGCTGAGCAACAGCAGCACCGGCAGGGAAACCCGCCGACGTTCGCTGGGGAACGGCCCGGTATCAACCTTGCGGCTATCTACTTCATAGCAACTCCCCGGCCGGGTTTTGGCAAACTGCTTCATCTCAGTTGCAACCCGGCTGACTTCTTCATAATCCACAAAAGTACGCTGCATAGTGGTGACAACCCCGATTGAAATGGTGGTAATAGGAAAGCGACGCGCAACACCATCCCGGTCGGCTCCTTCCAGATAGCCGCGTTTCAGGTCGTCCGTCTCGTAGAGGTAGCGCACCCGCTCGTCAAAACGCTCGATAACAGTGGTACAGAGCGCCTCCAGAACGCACGGTGTAGTAATCACCGCGAAGTCATCCCCCCCGATATGCCCGATAAAATCACTGCCCTTCTGATGCATCATCACGCTCTCGATCAGGACATCGGCGACCAGTTTAATCATCCGGTCGCCGCGCGCAAATCCATACACATCGTTAAAGGACTTGAAATTATCCAGGTCAAGATAGAGCAGGGCGAAGGGTTCACCGCTCTTAATGCGGTATTTCAACTCCTCGGTGAGCAGCACATTTCCGGCGAGGCCCGTTAGCGGGTTATGGACGGGGCGTTGCGCTGCCCGACGCAGATGGCCTTTAACGCGGGCCACCAGTTCATCGGTATTGAATGGCTTGGTAATATAGTCATCCGCGCCGCTCTCAAAACCAGTGACCACTTCCCCGGAGGCGGACTTCGCCGTTACAATAATAATCGGCAGGTGCGAGGTACGGGTATCATTGCGCAACTGGCGAATAGCTTCATATCCATCCATGTGCGGCATCATCAGATCGATGAGCAGCAAATCGGGCATAATCTCCTGAGCCATACGCACAAGTTGATAGCCGTTAGTGGCAATATACAGCTCGTAGCCCTGGCTTTCGAGGGTAATCGAGATCAGGTAACGGATTGCCGGATCATCGTCAGCAATCAGAATACGTTTTGGTATCACGGGAATATGTTTCTAGGACTGTCGTCCATTGCTATCAT
Source organism: uncultured Chloroflexaceae bacterium (assembly GCA_937141995.1). GTDB lineage: Bacteria > Chloroflexota > Chloroflexia > Chloroflexales > Chloroflexaceae > CAKZQX01. The sequence goes on from CAKZQX010000084.1 coordinate 2,522, forward strand.
TGGTGTTCCAGAGCAAGCACATTCTTTGCGTACCGGAACAACCGGTTCTTCCTAGACTATGCAGTTGTACCATCGCCGTTTTACCCCGTCAACCCGAACATACTGTTTCGGCACGCAATGGGCGTAAGGCACGCCAGTGTCCATTGTATCCTGAATGTCGTAGAGCAATGGGACGTCAGACCGATGTGCTGCACCACCCTGGTTATGTAGTAACTGAAACCAGGCACGGCGTGTTGACATCATAGACCGTTTATATACACGCTTTCATCGGGTCAGTCAACCGGTGCGAACAGATAGATCTGCTACTGACACCTATGCAGCGCGAGGCACATAAGGCGCTGGTAGGCAAAACAGTACATAATATTATACTATAGTGTGAGAGACACTGGCAACCATCTGAAAGAGGGAGGAGGCTGACGTCATGCGCATATTATTTCTCGGCAGTCCGGCTTTTGCCGTATATCCATTGACCGCCCTGGCCCAGGCGGGATACAACATTGTCGGGGTAATCACACAGCCGGATCGGCCCGCCGGACGGAAACGAATTATGACCCCGCCACCCGTGAAGGAAGCGGCGCAACGCTTAAACCTGCCGATCATCCAGCCGGCAACCTTGCGTGATCCGGCCGTTGTTGCGCAACTGGAGGCACTGCAACCCGATATCGGGATTGTAGCGGCGTATGGCGAGATTTTGCGAAAAGCGGTCCTGGCGATCCCGCCGCGGGGCTATCTCAATATTCATCCGTCGCTGCTGCCGCTGCACCGGGGACCAATGCCGGTTGCCGGAGCCATTCTGGCCGGTGATACGGAAACGGGGGTGACAGTTATGAAGTTGACACCCGGCATGGATAGTGGCCCGCTCCTGGCGCAGGCAACAGTGCCACTCCCCCCTACGGCGCGCACCGGCGCGTTAAATGATGAGCTTTTCCAACTGGGTGCGCAGTTGCTCCTGGAGGTGCTACCGCGTTATGCCGCCGGTCAGATTACGCCGCGCGAGCAGGATCATAGCCAGGCAACCGTTACTAAACTGCTGTCCAAGGAGGATGGCCGGGTCGATTGGACCCGGCCGGCCCAGGTGATTGAACGCATGATCCGGGCCTATGATCCCTGGCCTAGCGCCTTTACCACCTGGCAGGGGCAACAACTCAAACTGCTTGATGCCACCGTGCAGCCGGACAGCGCGGGGGAAGCGGCTCCCGGCACGATTGTTGGCACAGCCGAAGGACCGCTGGTCGCAACCGGAAGCGGCGCGTTGGAACTGCGCGAGGTGCAACCGGCCGGCAAGCGGCCAATGCGTGGACGCGCCTGGCTGAGTGGTCAGCACGAGGCCGCCGGTCAGCGACTGGGGAGTTAGCCGGTATGCTGTACTGTGTAGTAAGGCGTTAACTACTTCTTATCTTGACGCGCTTCCCGATTCCACCGTATAATCGAAGCGACACTTCTGGTAAAGCTGACGTTTATCCTGGTATTTGCAGTACTATCCGGGCTATGAACGGTCATACCGCCGGATGCGCTACGTTGCCGCAATGACAACTTGTATAATTGACACGAGTTACGCGGTGGGCATGCCCACCGCATAACTCGTGTAATTGATGGCCCTTTTGCTTTTATCAGCATAGCACAACAACGTGTGGCAGGAGGTATCTGATTATGCCGGCATTTAAAGATCAGGCCGAACTACGGCACTACCTGGGAATGCTCTACGATGAAGCTAAATGTGATGCCCGCATCGCGCCCAAAATCCGCGACGCCGGCATGATTGTACGGTTTCGTTACGATGCCCCCCAGGATGTTGTGACAATGAATGTCACTGCGCCACCAACCCAACCTGGAGCATATTTTGATGTGCTCTGGGGAGAAGATACGGGGCTCAAGCCGACAATCGAAATGAGCATGAAGGCCGATATTGCCCATGCGTTCTGGCATGGGCGGGTTAATCTGATGCAGGCGCTAACACGACGCCAGATTATCGCCAAAGGCTCCATTCCCAAGATACTCAGGCTACTCCCGGCCGTCGAGCCGATGTACGAGATGTATCCGCGCCTGCTGCGCGCAGCCGGACGCGACGATCTGGTGCTGACATAGCTGTGTCAGGTGTGTCCTGCTACCAGCGATGACCAGTTTATCTATCAGGAGATGGCTTGCCCGGTGCAAGCATCATAGGTTACAGACCCTATGACGAGTAGTGATGAGATGTATGAGCGCGGTGTCGAGGATGCCGCGCACGATGAACTGAACTCTTTCTATTACCAGCACTACTACTACTATCGCCGCGGTTATGATGAGACACGCCGCTATATGCGCCGTACCGGCGGGGACCAGCCGGGACCACCGCAACCACATCGCCGACGCTTACTGGTAGGATTTATCATTCTGGTGCTGGCCGGCATCGGCCTGGCCGTGTTGCTGCCGATGCAGCGGGACAACAATGCCGATACGGAGAATACTCCACGCATTGAACGCATACCGGCGGCAGCCGAGAGTGCCGTTGCCAACGTTCAACCACCAACGCAGACGCCGCCACCGCCCCCCAGCCCGACGCCGGAAGGGTTATATGTGGGGCGCTCGGCGCGGGTGGCTAACGTGGGTGCAACCCCGCTACTGGCCCGCAGCGAACCCGGAACACAATATCCCGTCCAGGCACGCTTTCCCGAGCATATGCAGGTAACCATTGTTGATGGCCCGGTGGTCGCCGATAATTACACCTGGTGGCGCGTGGAAGGTGCGACCGGCAACGGCTGGAGCGCCGAACGCAGCCAGGAAGGAAATCTCTGGCTGATACCGGAATAACACACTACTCCGCTTCCGGCATTGCCGAAGATACCGGTGCAGGGCGCGGTTGCTTCGTCGGCAATTGCTGCCGATCAGCATAAAACCCATGATACGCTGCCGGCAGCAGCGCGGCAACACGTAGCATCATCTCGGTTGTCAGGTAATCCATCAGATCCGGTGGAATTTTACCGTCAGGTGTTGGTTCAACCCGGTATGGCTTACCAATCCGTAGTTCGACCGGTTTGCCACGTAACGTATCGCCCAATCCTCCCTGCGTGCCGGTAACGGCAACCGGCACCAGCGGTACCTGCGCCCGCATTGCCAGGCGTACCGCGCCACCCCGCCCCTTCTGCAACAGACCGTTACGACTGCGATGCCCTTCGGGGAAGATCAACAGAATGGCTCCCGCGCGTAACGCCTCGGTTGCTGCCTCCAGCGCAGCCAGATCACCCCGCCCGCGCTTAATTGGAATAACCTGCATGGCGCGAAAAAACCATCTCCACATCGGATTTTCGAAGAGCTCGGCCTTGCCTAACCATGAGAGGCGGTAGGCGAACGGCAGCAGCGCACCGACAACCGGGATATCAATCCACTGGATATGGTTCATCACCAGGATCATACCGGTCTGGGCACGCGGCGGTAGATGTTCTAACCCTTCAACCCGCCAGTGCCACCAGCCGATTTTCCGCATAGCATGAATTAACATCTGCGAGACAAAATAGATTATCTTACCAGTCATCGCAATCCTCCAGATCTCATGCGCAAACCATGATCTCCCGTAGCCGCCACACACCGTGCGTGGCATGCAAAACATCTTACGGTTTACGCTTTACCGGCCCACGCCCAGCCGCAGCGTGTAGACCAGATATCCCCCTAACCAGCCGTCAAGAATGACCAGAACAACGCCAAGAAGCAGCAACCGGAGATAGCCCCGCCGTTTTTGCGGATCGGCCAGAATCTGCGGATGGCGGCGACGATGCTGCAGCGCATATCCATACACGATAATCAGCACAATCCCCACGGCGGCATGCGCGTTCACCCAGGCCAGCAGAAGATTATCGCGCGGAACATCCGGCCCCGTAAGCCGGCGGACCGCATCGATGGCCCCCGTCACCACTGCCGGCAGCGCGCTCAACCATCCCAACACCAGACAGTGGTAAGCGCTGGTTTCCAACGCCTGATCGCCGCGCCGGAGATAGAGGAACGTGAGAAGCCCATTCGCCAGCAGCAGGGCAATCGGGAAATGAACGGTGAATGGATGGAGCGGATACATATGATTAATTGAACGGCGGCGCTACCCGGCAGCTACCGGCGTGCGCGCTCCCGCGTAGGCTTCCTGAAGCGACACAACATGTGTTCCCAATGACCAGAAACAACGATCACCGCCCCTCTTGCAGCGCATTATACCACAGCCCGATCACTGCCCAACCCACTCAGATCGGAAGAGCACACGTCTGAACTCCAGTCACAGATAG
>CAKZQX010000085.1 GCA_937141995.1 uncultured Chloroflexaceae bacterium
GAGCGGCGGCGCTGGCCGCCGCTCGCGGGCGAGCTGCGGGTCGAGATCGCGATCGTCGGCGCCGGCTATACCGGGCTCGCGGCAGCACTGCACCTCGCCGAGGCGGGCCGCAGCGTTGTCGTCCTGGAGGTGATGGCGAGCATCCTCGAGTCGGGGACGGCGATCTGCGGCGGCGTGGTGATGGGTGCCGAAACCTCCGTTCAGCGCGCAGCGGGGGTGGAAGACTCCGTTGCCGCGTTTGATGCATATCTGGCGGCGGTTGGCGGCGGTTTTGAAGACCCGGACCTGCGGCGGCTCTGGGCGCAGAACGCGGGCGAAACGGTGGACTGGCTGATCGACCTGGGGGTCGTATTCCCGGTTGAGCATCTCTATGTATCGGGGGTTGAGCGGGATTATGCCGATATCACCCCGCCGGTTGCGCGCGGTCATATCACCAGCATTCGCAGCGGGCGCATGATTGTCGAGCAACTCTATCAGGCGGCCCAGGAAAAGGGCGCACAGTTCCACTTCAACACCCGGGGCACCCGGCTGATCACCGGGCCGAATGGTGTGATCGTTGGCGTCGCCGCAGAACAGGCGGGGCGGTCGGTGAACATCAGGGCGCGACGGGGGGTGATTCTGGCGACGGCAGGCTTCTCGCGCAACCCGGATTTTATCAAGAACTTTATGCCCAAGATGCTGACGGGGGGCTCCTTTGGCGCGCCGTGGCAGCAGGGCGATGGCATCCTGATGGGGCAGGCCATTGGCGCGCAACTGGTCAATATGTGGATTCCGCAGGCGGCCACGATGGGCGTGCCGACAACGCCGGATATGACGCCCTGCATGGTGATTACTATCTGGGGTGGTCCCTGCCTGATGGTAGCACAGGATGGTAAGCGCCACTTCCGCGAAGATCTCTACTACGAGTTTATGTACGATAAAATCGCCGAGCAACCGGGCGGGTTTGTCTGGACGATCTGGGATCAGGCAGTCACCGATCTGGGCGGCAACCGCATTGCCGTGCCCGCCTTCAGTACCGATCTGCGCACTGAAATTGAGCGCGGCTGGGTCAAAACTGCCCCGACAATCGGCGCGCTGGCCGCGTTGATTGGGGTTGAACCCGCCACCCTGGAGCAGACGGTCAATGGTTATAATGCCGCGATGGAGCGCGGCGAAGACAGCGAGTTTGGCAAGACGGTCGGACTGGCCCCGGTGGCGCAACCGCCCTTCTATGCTGCTAAAACGGTTCCGGCAACCTGTGATACAGCCGGCGGCCTGAAGATCGATCCGGAGACGCGTGTGATCAATGCCCTGGGGCAGCCGATTCCCCGGCTTTATGCTACGGGCAGTACCACCGGCGGATGGCGCGGCAAGATCTACCCGGGTAGTGGCACGGCGGTCTCTTTCACGATTGCATTTGGGCGCATCGCCGGCAAGAATGCCGCATATGAGACCATCGTGGAGTAGGGACGCAGCAGGCTGCGCCCGGTCAGCGTGGGGGCGAAACCTCTTTCGCCCCTATTCCATTGCCAGGAAGCGCATTGTATCCGCCGAGGATGACTCGAGGGCGCGAAAGATCAGGGCTACCTCTTCGGCATCAGTGGGGATGCTCACCACAGCCCAGCCCTCCACCACACTGCCGGGGAAGAGATCGGCCGCAAAGATCGGTGTCGGCGGCATAACCAGCGGGCGTTCGTAGGTGATGCTTTGCGCGTCAATAATCTCCAGAAATGCGCTGTCGATATGCCGGATCATGTCCGGCTCTCGTCGGTCAACGAGCCGCGCCCGTAGTTGAAGGGCAACGTACTCCATGCCTGGCGGTGCTTCCGGGTTCAGGGCATTGACCGCCTGGACCAGAGCGTCCGCGTCTGCACCGCGTACAACTTCAACCAGGGTAACTTCCCACTCGTCAGTAATGACGGTTTCCCCCAGTAGGGCTGGAGCCGTGCGCTGCCTGCCCGCTTCGTTGGGCGTAATCCTGTCCAGGTCCGGTGCCGGCGTGAGCGTCGTGCCCGCTGCGACTGCCACAAAGCGCGGGTGCAACGGCCCTTCCTGCACCTGCAACAGCAGGTTTTCTTCATCAAGCCCAATCTCAAACACAAACTGCACTTCGGCTTGTTCACCCGGCAGCACTTCGTTGCCCGGCGGATGCGGCGGCACTGCCGGAGCCTGGCGATAGAGCCGGTGCTGGTCGCCGGTCACGCGCAGATCAATTGCGGTTAGCGTGTTTCTGGGCTCTGGCCCGGCTGAGATGTTGGTCAATTGTACCGTTGCTATCAGGTAAGTATGCTCAATACGCGGCAGGGCATTGAGGGGATTAGTCGCGTCAATGATGCGCACTGCCTCCTCGCCATACACGACATCGGTGATGACAACGGCCCAATGCTCAAAGCGCAGTTCAGTGCTGGGGGGGAACGGATCACTACGACTACTGCCCGGCTCGGTCGGTGTTGGTGTCGGCTCGATGGGGGTGGAACTAGGGACTGGTGTTGCCGTAATCAATTCGGGGGATGCCGGTATGGCGGCAGCGGTAGCGCTTGCCGCCATCGCTGTCTCGGTCAGCCACATTGCCCCGGTTCTGCGTACACCGGGTGGGCGTGCCTGTCGGGTCGGTGGCGTGAAGCGCGTCGGTTGCGGTGGCGGTGTGGCCGTTTGGGTTGGCGTGACGGAGGATGTTACTGCCAGGCTTACCCCAACCGGGACTGGTGCCGAGGCCGTATGTTCCATGGCGGTGACGATGATCAGCCGGATCATGATCACACACCCGGTAGCGAAAATAACCAGCGCGGCCAGGAGCATCCCGTTTGTGCCGTGATGATGAGTTTCAGCATGATGCATCGCGCGGTGTCCTTCTGTGGTGAAGTTCTGCTCGTTCTTTCCAGCCTACACCATGGCGCGTACGGCAGCATTACCGTCACTGAAGCGAATGCACGGTGCAAAAAGAAACGGCCTGGGTGCAACTGCACCCAGGCCGTCCGGCTGATTCTATTTGGATAAACCTCCTGCTGCCTACGTGGGCAGGATGCCCGGTCGGGGCTGCGGTCGCGGCTTATCTTCGTCAGTGACCGGCGCATTGGGCGACGGCATGCTGGGTGGTGCCGGTGGTGGCACATCATCACCCTGAATAGCTGCCTCCAGCCCTTCGCGGTCCAGTGTTTCATGCTCCAACAGGGCTGTCGCCACCCGATCCAGTACACTGCGGTGCTCAGTCAGAATATTAACAGCCTTCTCCATGCGCTCATGCAGCAGCGTACGCACGGTTTCATCCAGTAGGGCGGCGGTCGCCTCGCTGTGATCGCGTGGCCCGGCCATCTCGCGGCCCAGGAAGGGATTCTCGGCGCTGTCGGTGGCAAAAAGTAGACCCAGTTCCTGGCTCATCCCCCAGCGTCCGACCATCCGGCGTGCCAGTTGGGTCGCACGCTGCAGATCATTCTCTGCGCCGGTAGTAATCTCGCCGATGGCAACCTGTTCGGCAGCGCGGCCACCCAGCATCATCGCCAGTTGCGACATTAGATACTGGCGCGAATAGTTGAAGCGGTCGCCCTCCGGCAGATACTCCGTAACACCCATGGCTCGCCCGCGCGGAATAATCGTGATCTTGTTGACCGGGTCGGTTTCCGGTAACTGGCGCGCAACCATGGCATGGCCGGCCTCATGATAAGCCACAACCTTGCGCTCATAATCGCTCATTAGCACGGGCCGCTCGGTTCCCAGGACGATCTTATCGAGTGCCTCGGTGAAGTGTATCTTACGGATCAGCCGGTCCCCACGTCGTGCGGCATGCAGCGCGGCCTCGTTGACCAGGTTTGCCAGATCCGCCCCGGCAAAACCGGGCGTCTGGCGGGCAACAATGGATGGGTCAACATCGGAGGCAACCGGCTTGCCGCGCAGATGGATCTTCAGCACCGCCTCACGTCCGCGTACATCGGGCAGGCCGACGGTGATTTGCCGGTCAAAGCGGCCGGGGCGTAGCAGTGCCGGGTCGAGCACATCCGGGCGGTTGGTTGCGGCGATGATGATGACGTTGGTATCGCCTTCAAAGCCGTCCATCTCGACCAGGATCTGGTTCAGGGTCTGCTCACGCTCGTCGTTACCGCCACCCATACCCGCGCCACGCTGGCGACCGATGGCATCGAGCTCATCTACAAAGACGATTGCCGGGGCATTGCGCCGTGCCTGCTCAAACAGGTCACGCACGCGACTCGCGCCCACACCGACAAACAGTTCGACAAACTCGCTGGCGCTGGTGCTGAAGAAGGGTACGCCGGCCTCACCTGCTACGGCGCGTGCCAGCAGGGTCTTCCCGGTACCGGGAGGGCCAATCAGCAGTGCGCCACGCGGGATCTTCGCGCCGAGCTTGCGGTAGCGCTCCGGCTGCTTGAGGAAGTCAACGACCTCAACCAGTTCGCGCTTGGCCTCATCTGCGCCGGCTACATCATCAAACTTCACGCTGGGGCGATCCATCGAGTGGGATTTGGCCCGCGAACGGCTAAAGTTGAAGATGCCCTGCTGCCCCCGCATCTGCTGGCGCATCATAAAGACAATCAGCAGGACAATCAGCAGCGCGGGGCCGAACGCAAAGAGGACATTCATCAAAATTGAAGGACTCTCCTCACGTGCGGTTATCTCTACGCCCTCCTCCTGGAGCAGCGGAATCAGGCTCTCATCGCCAATGCCGGGAATGGTTGTTGTGAAGCTATCGAACTCATCGGGCGCACTCACAAACGGGAATTGACCCTCAACCTGGGTATCTTCCGGCGGTGCGATTGACTCGACCAGTGTGCCACGCACCTGCTGGTCCACAATTGTGACTTCGGAGACATTGCCCTCGCGCACTTCAGCCACAAAGGTGCTGTAGGGCATCTCCAGCGACGGCTCACCCGGCCGGAAGCTAAACAGATTCCAGAGCATTAGGGCGGCCAGCAGGAAGATCAAAATGCGAATATTCGGCAACCAGCGAGGCGGCCCCCCTCCCTGGTTGGGATTTGACTTGTTGTTATTTCTTGGTAGCATTATTCTTATCCTCTATTGATGCAACCATTGGCAACACTGCTCGATGGTTGCGCCATTCAGATTTTACACCCGGTAGCCAGGATCATCCTCCTTTCGCTATCGCAAGATCCTGGATGAAGCGCATACTATGAATGTTGCTCTGCGTTGCGGCGTACAAAATGTGTGTGTTATTTGTGCAATTGATGTAATCAGGTGTACCTTTATTGTACCCTAAACCGGCAACAGTTTATAGGGGTTATGTATTAATTCTGAATTAGAAATGATAACTTTCTGTCGGTTGATCCTTCCCTGTGTGACAGGAGTTGCCTGGTGGGTGGGCAAACCGG
>CAKZQX010000086.1 GCA_937141995.1 uncultured Chloroflexaceae bacterium
CATGCCGTGGTACGCAAGGGCTTGCAGACGTTGATTATGAGCGCGCCGGATATGGAGGTCATCGGCGAGGCGGTGGACGGTGTTGATGCGGTGCTGAAGGCGCGTGCGCTCAAGCCGGATGTGCTGCTGCTTGATATGCTCATGCCGCGCCAGGATGGGTTGGAGGCGATCCTGCAGATCAAGCGGGAAGATCCCGACGCGAAGATCCTGGTGCTGACCAGCTTCGCCGATGATGATAAGATCTTTCCGACGATTAAGGCGGGCGCGCTGGGCTACCTGCTCAAGGACTCCTCGCCGGATCAATTGCTCCAGGCCATCGCCGATGTCCATGCGGGCAAGCCGTCGCTGCACCCGACGATTGCGCTCAAGCTGATGCGCGAGCTGAACCAGCCCTCCGATCTGCCGCCGACCGAGGCTCCCCTGACCGAGCGCGAGGTTGAGGTGCTCAAGCTGGTGGCGCGCGGGCTGACCAACCAGGAGATCTCGGAACTGCTGGTCATCAGTGAGCGGACGGTGGGCAACCATATCGGCAGTATCCTGAGCAAGCTGCACCTGGCAAACCGGACCCAGGCAGCGCTCTATGCGTTGCGGCAGGGGCTGGCGAGTCTGGATGAGAAGTAATAGAGAACATAGAACAAAGCAACATAGAACAAAACGTCGCTGACGCACAGTTATCACAGAACCAGTTTGTTTCTTGTCCAGTGTTTGTCTGTGCTTTCTTTTCTTGGACGTTTGGCGGCAAACTGATATGAAAGGTCTTGCGGCTATGGTTCTGCTGCTGCTTGCGCTTCGGTCGGATCGGTAGCGCGTGGGGCGACGCGCAGCGGTAGTGTCACCGTGAAGGTGGTGCCCTGGCCGACGCTGCTTGTCACGGCGATCTCGCCGCCCATCATCCGGCAGTAGCGCCGGCTGATCGCCAGGCCCAGTCCGGTCCCGCCATACTTGCGCGTGGTTGAGGGGTCCGCCTGCGTGAACTCCTTGAAGAGCGTGTCAAGCTGATCGGGGGCAATGCCGGAGCCGGTATCGGCAACCCGAAAGCGAATCAGATCCGCCGCCGCGGCGCTATCCCCATCATGAGAGGCGCGCGAGACCGTCAGGGTAATCGTGCCCTGCTCGGTAAACTTGGCGGCATTGCCCAGCAGGTTGAGCAGGATCTGCTGGGTCTTCAGTTGATCGGCATACATGATGCAGCCATCGTTGAGGCTATGCACCTCCAGCGTGTTGGCATGTTGTGCCACCAGCGGGCGCACCGTGTTGATCACCTGCTGCACCAGTTCGCTGACCGCAAACTCCTCCAGAAAAAGTTCCATCTTCCCCGCCTCGATCTTGGAGAAGTCCAGCAGATTACTGATAAGCGAGAGCAGATGTCTCCCGGCGGACTCAATTGCCAGCATGTCCGTCGTAATGTCGGCGATATCAGTCTCCTCTGCCTGCATGCGCACCAGTTCGCTATAGCCCAGGATGGCCGTCAGAGGGGTACGTAGTTCGTGGCTCATATTTGCCAGGAAAGTGCTCTTGGCGCGGTTGGCGGCTTCGGCGGCCTCCTTCGCCCGGGATAACTTATCATGGAGCCGGGTCAACGCTTCATTCTGCCGCCGCAGGGTCGCTTCCGCCTGCCGCCGGTCGGTGATATCATGCCAGACGATCAGCCGCCCGCGCAGATGCCCGGCGCGATCATACAGCGGCGAGATACGCATGTCATAGGCGCGTTCCACGCCATCTTCCGTAACGATCAGCTCTTCCGTCAACTCGGTGACATTGGCGTAGCGCCGGATCAAGTCGGGCCAGGGCGCGAAGACCTGCCGGGCCGACTGGCCGATGATCTCAGAGGCAGTGCAGCCGATACTGCGCTGGGCCGCCGGGTTGATATCAACGATCTGTTCCTGCTCATTAATCACGATTACGCCATCACCCATACTCTCGATCACCAGGTCGCGCGCCACCGGCACCACATCAAGCAACCGATAGCGGGAGATCCCCAGCGCCAGCACTAGCGCGGAGAGCACAAAACCGAAGGGGGTCAGATCCAGGAAGGGCCAGGGGTTCAGGCCGGAGATATACATCGCATTGCCGAGCCAGGGCATCAGGCCGCCCAGCAGCATAATCCCGGTCTGCCGGCGGTAGAGCCGTGGCGAGCGGATAAATGTGTGGGTCAGCAGAACCATACCGACCAGCAGGCAGGTGTATGAAAACATAGTATGGACCCAGAAGCCCGGGCCATACGAGAAATCCAGGAAGGGGTACACCCCGCTGCGATCCAGCCGGATATTTGCCCAGATCAGGCCATGCTGTTCATTCGTCCAGACGAGCAGCAGCGTCAGCAGGGGGCTGATCGCCAGGAGCGGAATAGTTCGACGGTTGAGCCAGTGCCCCCGCCCGGTGTGCTGCAGGACAAAGCCCAGCCAGGCCGGCGCCACCGTGACAATGCCCAGGTATTGCACTTTTGCCCAGAGGAGCATCACCGCATAGCGGGTTGTGCTCAACTCCAGCGCATATCCCAACGCCCAGACCGCCGCGGCCACGGCCAGCAGCAGCAGGGCCGGTGCGCCGGGCAGTTCACGCCGTCGCCAGGTAAACCCGCCGATGGCAAGTGACAGCATGGCTGCCAGGATCAGGGCGGTGGCATATGGGGGAATATTCAACCACTGCATCATTGCTTTTTGGAATAAACGCACATCATTCGCTGCATAAACGTAAACTCACGCCACGATTCGCGCGTGAAGTAGAAACGATTGGATTGCACGCTACGTGTGGAACGCCAGGATGGGGGATATCGAGGAAAAGAAGTTTCAGAACCGACGATATCGGGTGCCCACGTACAGCAACCGGCTACTATCGAGAACAGAACAACCGAGCAGAGAACAACCTGTGCCGGAGCAGTGCCCGTCATGCTGGTTCTTGATCCGCTGTTTGTCTCTTCTTGCTCTATTATAATACGTAACCCGTGTCACTACTTGACGATTTTGCCGGGAGGGCATATGCTCTCAAGGGTATTTTTGCCGGATTGCATTGGAGTGCGGTCGGGTGGACCGGCAGAGACCGCCGCTTCAGAAGAACATTCTCGCATCGGGACGCGCTGCGGACGCGCAGAAGCGCGTCCCTACCACGAAAAGCCTGCACCTGAGACCAATGTGGTCAGCCATGTCGGGCAGCCCCTGCTGCTCTGTGCGATATTCCCCGGCACCTTCGCGCTTACCTCCGGGTACCTGGCCTGGAACGACTGTTACACGCGCATCGCCCATTTACGCTCTGTTCTCGATTCTTTGTTCCCTGGTATCACTACGTATGCTATCATAGCATCCCAGAACGATGAACGATTACATCTATATGAAAGAGAGACAGCCTTTGATCGATTTCAAGGAACCCTACCGGCCCCGGCCAATTCGCTTCCTGGAACTCTGGCAGGTAGCGGACTGGCGGTTGAAAGTCTATGGCATTGCCTACCAGCGCCCCCGGCCCCGCCCGGAACTGATCGCGGCGGCCAAAAAAGTCGTGCATGCGCAACTCAGCCAGTTGTGCGATGACTACCAGCACTACGGCGTCGGGTTCCTCGGCATTCACGATGGGCGCGAGAGTAACTTTGTCTTTGTCAACTTCTGGGCTGACGAGAACGAACTGCATCACCATATCTATGTCTCGCCACAGGAGAGACCGCAGCGCCTGGTGGATGTCACATCAAGCGGGTTGCTGGCCTGCGTCTGGGATCTGCGGGTGATCGGTTTTGAACGCCAGTCCTGGATCGACAGTGTGTTGCGCAACCCGGACGGCCCCGATCTGGAACAGTACCTGGCCTGCCGGTTGAATGAAGATGTCTGACCCGGCTTCTATTGGCCTGATCTGCCGGCATACAAATTGCTGCCCCGACAGCAGGTTTATCCATTTGAGCCAATCGGGAGGTATGCAATGGCCGGTTCAGCCGTAACCACAACCAACCATGATGAGATTCGGGCGTGGGTCGAGGTCCGCGATGGACGGCCGGTCCGGGTGCGCGGCACGGGATCGGACAGTGATTCGGGTATCCTGCGGATCGATTTCCCCGGCGGCGCGGGGGAGGAGCAACTGGAGCCCATCTCCTGGACGGAATGGTTTGAGAAGTTTGATGCTAATAATCTGGTGTTTCTCTACCAGGAGACCAGGAAGAGTGGCGAGGGGAGCACCTTCTTCAAGTTGGTCAGCCGCGAGACGGCCCGCGAGCAGGGTGGAGCATAGAGCGTAGCACCGCATTCCGAGGAACAGCATGCGCTTTGACGAAATTATCACATTTGTTGGCGAGAGTGTTGACGCGGCCGGCGTGGGGTTGATTGTTATCGGCCTGATTATTGCCACCGGGCGCTTTCTGCTGCAGGCGCGTCAGAATGCCGGGGAAGCTTACCATGGCTATCGCCATGGCCTGGGGCGTACGCTGCTGCTGGGCCTCGAGTTCCTGGTCGCCGCCGATATTATTCGCACCGTGGCAATCGATCCTAACTTCCGCAATGTCGGCGTTCTGGCGCTGATCGTCCTCATCCGTACATTTCTGAGCTGGTCGCTTGAACTGGAACTGGAGGGCCACTGGCCCTGGCAATCCACGCGCCGTGCGCACTCCTCCCCCCATGCCTCGGAGAAAGCCCACACCTCTTCTGATTAATACGAGGTACGCAGTCGGTTCCAAACCGGACGTTTGACCCAATGAAAGCCTGATTCGCCTGCGGCAGCATTGACACGCGTGCCCGGTAGCCTTACCATTACCACAGCAATCCCCGCATACGTAGCCGTTGAGGAGGTGTATATGCTAGACCTTGACCTGTCTACCGAGTTTGGCGCACGCGTTGACCGCCGCCTGCGCGAAGAACGTATTATCTGGTTGACGACGATGGGAGCGGATAACACGCCCCAGCCCAGCCCGGTCTGGTTTCTCTGGGATGGAGCACAGATCTTGATGTACAGCCAGCCGGATACACCCAAAATTCGCAATATCGCTCGTAACTCCCGCATTGCCCTGAACTTCGATGGCGATGGCCGGGGCGGCAACATTATTGTTATGACCGGCACAGCGCGTGTGGATACCGGCGCGCCCCCGGCCAATCAGGTGGCAGACTATGTGACGAAGTACCAGGAAGGCTTCAAGCGCATCCAGGTTACGCCCGATGGCTTTGCGCAGAGCTACTCGGTGCCGATCCGCATCATTCCGCAACGCCTGCGTGGGCATTAGTCGAACCGGCCCGCCGGACTGCGGCAGCCGGCCTGCCGCAGTTTATACCGATTTATTGTCATAGCCACCGAGGCCACCGAGGACGCAGAGATGTTCAACAGGAATGTGCTGCTGCGCGTATTGCACCCATTCCGGCGCATGGCTGGTTTGATGGCAAACTGGTTTTAGACCTGGGATCTCGAATGGACGACGCCTTTAACCCGAGCTACTACAACACGGTCGATCAGATCTACCATGCCCGCTGGTCGGTTGCCAAACTGGGACGGTTGGCACTGCTGCGCCGGTCAGTCGAGATGCTCTGGCCGCAGGGCCATCCCACCCGGCTGATCCAGGTCGCCGGAACGAGCGGCAAAGGCTCAACCTGTCGCTTCCTGGAGGCAGGGTTGGCCTGCCTGGGAAAGGCGGGCGCATTCCTGGGGCCGCACCTGTTCGACTACCGCGAGCGCTTTAGCATCGATGGGACAGCGGTGACGCAGGACGCGGTGACGCAGGTCTGGGAGACAACCGTCAAGCCACATCTGATTGAGCTGGCACTGGAGAATGAGCAACATCTGCCGACCTTTCACGAGGTGAACATTTTGATGGCGCTGGCCCTGTTTGATCAACAGCAGGTGGACTGGGCGGCCATCGAAACCGGCGTCGGCGGGCGCTATGATCAGGCCACCGCGCTGGAGGTGGTGGCGACGGCGCTAACCAATGTCGGGCGCGATCATGAGCATCTGCTGGGGCCGTTGCCGTGGCAGCGCGCCCTGGACAAAGCCGGGGTTGTGCGCCAGGGGGTGCCGCTCTTCAGCAGTGCCCAGGACGATCCAACCCGGCAGATCCTCGCGGCGGTCTGCCGTGACCAGAACGCGCCGCTTCACACTATCGCTCAGCCGGAGGTGGATCAGCTTGATCAACTGATCGCGGCGGCGATGGAGCAGGCACTGCCGCCGGAGGCGCTGCTGACCTCAGAGCATCAGCGCTGGAATGCCGCTCTCAGTCTGGCAGTTCTTCGTACGCTCTTCCCGGAGATCGATCCGGCGCAGGTGATCCGCCGGATGCTGGCGGTACGCTTTGTGGGCCGCTTCTGGCAGGTTGCCGCGGGCGTGTATGCCGATATTGCGCATAATCCGGAGAAACTCGCGGCTTTAGCCGGGGAGTTGACTCAGAAGTTTAGCGCAAGCGGGAAGATCTTCGTCGTGGGCGTCTCCGGGAAGCGCTCGGCGGTGGCCAACCTCGCGCCGCTGGTGCCGGTAGCAAAAGCGATTATCGTAACCGGCGTGGCCTTCAAGGGGCAGGAGTTGCAACTGGTCAAAAAAGAGGTCGAGAGCATCCGCGCCGATATTCCGGTACTGTTTATTGCCGAGTCGCAGCAGGCCGTCACCGTCGCGCAGGCGATGCGGCATGCTACCGATATTATCATTCTGACCGGCTCAACCTACATGATCGACCAACTGCTCAACCCCGATCCCTACTTGCAGACGATCAACGCCACCTGGGGCTGGCGCGCCCGCCAGGATACCCCGGTCGAAGGGACGCTCCAGTTTATCCTGCCACGACCGCCGGAGCGGTGATTTGATGAACAGGCGTTACGCGGTGGTTCATCAAACCGGGCGTTTCACCCGGTGAACGGCAGAATCGCCTGCGGCAGCATGGTACTTTTTTAGCTTTTTCCGGAGAATGTAGCTCGGAGAGCCACATTCTCCGGAAAAAGAAAGTTCCATTCCACCCTGCCGGAGGCGAATCGGGCCAGTTGTCCCGGCAGACGCCTGGTTTGAAACCGACCGTGTAACTCCTGTTATTGAGTAAACTGAACACATCTTTGTCTTCAAGCATATATTTTTGTGCATTTCGTCTGAATTGGTCTGGTACAAAAAATTGGTTTCGCGCAGTTTACTTTGACGCTGCTGTGGAATTATTGTTAAGAGCAGACAAATAATGCTGGTCAGCGTGTGCAAGCGTTGCTGAAAAATAGCTTCACCCAGATATGACGGCCTTTGTAGTACCAGTCTCCACTTTCCCGGGCTGAACCTGGTGCATACTCATGACGAGTCGCTCGCATCTCACGTTTCACCCCGTCCGTTTCACGCGATAGGTCTCACGGTTCATTTCTCAATGCCCCCGTCACCAACGCCTCCAACGTTTCGCCCGCCGCATAGACCCGTTCCCTCGGTGGGACGATCAGCAGGCCATTTGCGCCCCGGAGCGAGAGCAGGCGATTGCTGGACTGCGCGCCGGTACTGCGGGCAACCAGGCGCCCATCCTGCCAGGCGATCACCACGCGCTGATATTCCGGGCGGTCGCGTGCGGGGCGGATGGCATCAAGCAGCGCGACACGGATTTTGGGGCGTTCCGGGTGGGCGTCTCCTTGCAACCGGCGCAGCGCCGGGCGTACAAACACCTCGAATGAGACCAGCGACGAAACCGGAAAGCCCGGCAGTCCAAACACCGGCAACGTTCCGCGCTCCGGGTCATTCACCGTGGCAAAGAGGGTTGGTTTCCCCGGCTTAAAGGCGACACGTCCAAAGTGGATCGTACCCAGCGCGGCCAGCAGCGGCTTGATCAGATCGCGGGTACCCATCGAGACGCCGCCGCTGGTGATCAGCATGTCTGCCTGCGCCAGGCCGGCCTCAATCGCTGCACGCTGCTCTTCCAGGGTGTCGCGGGCAATGCCCAGGGAGATTCCTTCGCCCCCGGCCTCGCGGATGGCGGCCAGCAGCGCATAGCGATTGCTGTCGCGGACGCTGCCGGCGCGGCGCGGTGCATCCGGCTCGACCACCTCGTCACCTGTGGCAAGTACAGCGACCCGTGGCTGCCGATAGACCGGGATGCGCGTCCGGCCCACCGTTGCCAGCAGGCCAATGTCCGCTGCGCCCAGGACAGTGCCACGCGTCAGGATCTGCTGCCCCTCGTAGATATCTTGCCCGACCGTCTGAATGTGCGCCCCGGGGCTGACTGGTTGCTTAATCCGCAGCATGCCCGCGGCTTCGGTGGTATATTCGACCATCACCACCGCGTCTGCGCCGGGGGGAACGGGTGCGCCGGTCATGATGCGTACAGCGGTCCCCGGCTCAACGCGGATATCGTCGGCAAGCCCGGCTGTCACCTCGGCCAGTACCCGCCGTTCACCGATACCGTCGGCGGCGCGCAGGGCATAGCCATCTACCATTGCTTTGGCGACATCGGGGGTGTTTTCGGTGGCGCAGATATCCTCAGCCGGCACCCGCCCATCGGCGGTCAGGCTGCTGATAATTTCTGCTGGAAGGGGAGCAATATGGGCCGTGATAAGCCGTTGGGCCTCGGCAACTGGCACCATGGGATAGGGTGACTCGCGCCGTTGTTCACTCGTCATGATTCGGGCTCTGTGTCTCCTGAAAATTGTGCCAATGGGTGCATTGTACCATACCATCACCGGCTATGACGGAACTCGGTTGCATCAGGCCCGGTAGATAACATACATTCCAAGCAGGTAGAGCCCGATAAGCGTAATGCCGACCCAACTCAGGTAGAACCGCGAGCGCCGGTCGGTGCGGTAGATGATGCCCACAATGGCAACCGTGGTCATAATCATGGTGACAATGGCGGTGAAGGCATAGACCGCATTAATGCTGAACCAGAGATTGCCCGGCAGGTAGACCAGGTCATAGCTCGCCAGGATCGCCAGGTTAAAGATATTTGAGCCGAAAATATTGGAAACTGCCAGATCGAGCGCCTTGATCCGCACCGCTTCCCGCGAGGCGA
>CAKZQX010000087.1 GCA_937141995.1 uncultured Chloroflexaceae bacterium
CAGGACACCCGGCATGCCGTGGGACCGACGCGAATCATCTTTTCAGACAGTCTCTAAGAACTAAGAACCAGACGTGCTGGTTATGTCGCTGGCGGGGAACAGGTTCGTTCTTTGTCCTGAATATCGAGAACATAGAACCAGGTAAGCCATTGCTATGTATTATACGGTGAGTTTCTGGGTATTTGGGTTCGAGGGTGCAGCGTTTCGTCTGTGGCGCATGGTACTCACGGATCTTTTTGTGGAAATCTACACACTTGAACCCCGATTTTACAGAGAGAACAGGCAAGCATAGGATAACAAACAAGTATGGTGTTTGATAGCCATGACGCGGCACGCTTTGTTCTGTGTTTTTTTGTTCTATGTTCTCTATAAGCATTGAGGAGCGAGAAGCTATGACGACAGATACAGCACCACGGCGACGCAAATGGTTCCGGCGCAAGTCCGTGCTGATTGGTATGGTGCTGCTGGTTGTGCTGCTGGGCGCGGGTGGGCTGCTGCTCCAGCGCGGCGCGCCCACCGATGCCGCCGAACTGCCGCCCGGCTGGGAGGTTGCTGTCGCCGAGGAGGGCACGATTGAGGCCACCATCGACGCCACGGGTGAAGTTGAACCGGCCGCCGAGGCCGGCCTGAGTTTTGCCGTCAACGGCACGGTCACGGCGGTGCTGGTCAAGGCGGGCGCATTTGTCGAACCCGGCCGGCCGCTGGCGCGCATCGATCCGGTTGAGCTTGAGTTAAGCCTGGAGAAGGCGCGCGCCGACCTCGCGCAGGAGCAGGCCGATTACGCGACAATCCGGGAGGGCGCGACACCGCAGGAGATCGCCGAGGCCCAGGCCCGCGTGTCCCGGGCGCAGAGCCAGTATCAGCAAACCGCCAGCAGTGTCACCCAGGCCGATATCGATGCGGCCCGCGCCGAACTGGAGCAGGCGCAGGCAAAACTGGCCCGCCTCCAGCGCGGCCCTGAAGAAAAAGATCTGGTTGATGCGCGTGAGCGGGTGGAGCGGGCCCGCGTGTCCCTCAACTCGGCGCGGACGGAGCTTGCCGGTGCCAAGGAGCGGGCTCGCCTGGACATGGAAACAACCGCCAACGAAGTGCGCAACAAGCAGGAAGAATACAGCCGGATCTACTGGGAGAACCGTGAACTGGAGAATGCCCTGGCGCGCGGTGGCGACGAACTGCCCCAGGAAGATAAGGACGAAGAAGCCGCCGCCCTGCGTGCGGTTGAGGATGCCGAGATGACACTGGAGCAGCAGCGGGTCGCCTACGAGGAAGCACAACAGGAAGAGATTACCACCCTCCAGGAGCGTGAGTCCGATCTGCGCGAGGCCCAGGCCAACCTCGACGATGTGCTGTCCGGGGCACGGACGGAAGATCTGGCCGAGGCGCGCGCTGACGTGCGGCGGGCCCAGGCCGGCCTGGAAGAACTGACCGGCGCAAACCGCAGCAGCGGACTGGACGCGGACCGCGCCGGCATCGCTGAAGCGCAGGCGCAACTGGAAAAACTCATGGTTGATCCGAGTGCCGGCGAGATTGCCAAAGCTGAGGCCGCCATTGCCCGCGCCGAGGTTGCCGTGAAGGAGGCCGAGCGCGATATCGAGCAGGCCACCATGGTTGCGCCCTTTGCGGCGACCGTCTCGCGTGTCAATCTACAGGTGGGTGAGCGTACCGATGGCCCATCGGCGGACGGCAGCAGCGCGGATATTGTCATCTCCGATCTGAGCAGCATGCATGTCGATGTGCCGGTGGACGAACTCGATGTGGCTCGGATTGAGGTGGACCAGCAGGTGCGCGTCACGCTGGATGCGCTGCCCGACCAGGAGCTAACCGGCACGGTGACAAATATCGCGCCAACGGCGGATAAGAGTGACCAGGGCACGACCACCTACGAAGTTACAGTCGAGATTGATATGGGCGATGCGCCCGTGCGCCCCGGCATGACCGCCGTGGTCGAGATTGTGACGATCAGCAAAGATGATGTGGTGCTGGTGCCGCGCCGCGCCGTCCAGACCGAGAATGGTCAGAGCTACGTTCTCATTCCGGTTGAGGGGGAGCCGACCGAGCCGGGGATGCCCGCCGGCGAGCGGCGTGAAGTTGCGCTGGGCCTGAGTGATCGCCAGTTTGTGGAGATCACGGATGGCCTGGAGGCGGGCGAGGAAATCCTGGTACAGGATGTAGTGCAGACGTTTAATCCGATGGAACGCTAACCGGGGACGCTCTATCTCCAGGGAGACAGGTGCATGGCCGAGTTGATTGAAGTACGTGATCTGGTGAAATCATACCGGATGGGTGATGTGACGGTGCAGGCGTTGCGCGGTGTCACCCTGACCATTGACGCAGGCGAGATGGTGGCGATTATGGGGCCGTCGGGCAGCGGTAAGAGTACGCTGATGAATATTATCGGCTGCCTGGATCAGCCGAGCGGTGGGGCCTACCTGCTGGATGGCGTCGATGTCGGCAGCCTGAATGATAATCGCCTGGCCGCCATTCGCAACCAGAAGATCGGGTTTGTATTTCAGCAATACATGCTGCTACAGCGGACCAGTGCTCTGCGCAATGTGGAACTGCCGATGTTGTATAGCGGCAAGGGCAACCGGCACGAGCGGGCGCGGGCGGCGCTGGAGGCCGTGGGTATGGGCGCGCGACTGCACCACAAACCTAACGAGCTATCCGGTGGGCAGCAGCAGCGGGTGGCGATTGCCCGCGCACTGGTTAACAACCCGCGCATTATCATGGCCGACGAACCAACCGGCGCGCTCGACTCGAAGACCGGGGAAGAGATCATGGGCATCTTCCAGCGGCTCAACCGCGAGCAGGGGATCACCGTGATCCTGGTGACGCACGAGGCCGAGATTGCCCGGCATGCCCGCCGGGTGATCAGCCTGCGCGACGGCGAGATCGAGAGCGATGCGCCGGTCGCCGAGCCGCTCGAGGTGAACGTAACCCCACGGGTGCAGGCGGTGGCGTAGCCGGTTGTGTGTCGTGGCGTTACTGGACGGGAGTCCCGGCTTCAGCC
>CAKZQX010000088.1 GCA_937141995.1 uncultured Chloroflexaceae bacterium
GTAATGAATAACAGCACACCCAGCATCAACAACGGACGGGTGCCGATAGGGATCTGGTTAAGCCATAACCAGCTCATATACAGGTTGATCAGAACTCCCAGTCCCAGGAACAGCGTACCAATCATACCGAAGAGGCGCAACGGACGGCGTAGATAGGTGGTGAGGAAGAGCACCTGGATAAAGTCAAGATAGCCGGCAATGAGCCGCTTGGTGCCAAACTTGCTCTTCCCAAACTTGCGCCGCTGATGCTCAACCGGCACTTCAGTGACCCGGAACCCCTGTTGTTTTGCCAGTACCGGGATGAAACGATGCTGCTCACCATAGAGGTTTAAATCGGCAACAACCTCATGGCTGTACGCCTTAAACCCACAGTTGAAGTCATGCAGGGGCACCCCGGTTGTATAGGCCACGACCGCATTAAACACGCGTGAAGGTAGCGTTTTCGAGGCGGGATCATTCCGCTGTTTGCGCCAGGCGGAAACCAGGTCGTACCCGGCATCGATTTGCTCCAGGAGTTGGAACATGTCGCCCGGGTCTTCCTGCATATCGGCATCAATTGTCACCAGTCGCTCACCCCGGGCCATGCTAAAGCCGGCGTGGAGTGCCGCCGTTTTGCCGAAGTTCCGCCGGAACTGCACAACGCGTATGCGGTCGTCGGATCGTTGTAATTCCGCACAGACGGAGAAGCTGTTATCACTACTCCCATCATCAATCAGGATAATTTCGTAGTCGGTACGATAGGGAAGTGGTCCGCTTTCCAGGACTTCCGTCAGGCGTTGTACCAGTGGACGAAGACTCTCATCTTCATTGTAGACGGGAACAATAACTGAGACTGCCAGTGGCGGTGTCTCTGCATTGGACACCTGCTGGTGTTCAACCTGTTCCAGTGTAGTAATGCGGTCTATCATTGCTGGCATCCTTTCTCGATAGCGCCGGCACTCTCAATTCTGCCATTACTCTCATATGACCAAGCATGTGTAGGCATTTAGTGTGGCACATCACTTGTATCGGTATGATGTCCATTAAGTACTTCACGCACAACATAGATCGACTTCTTCTGCGTTTCATAATAGGTACGCACAACCAGTTCGCCGATCAACCCCATACTAATGAACTGCACCCCCAGAATAAGGAGCAGTGTTCCTAACAGCAGCAGCGGGCGATCCGCCAGATTTGCCCCGGTCAGAAACTTCCAGAACACTAGATAGAGATTAATTGCACTGCCAAGCAATATTGATAGCAGGCCAAACAAACCAAAGATTTGCATCGGACGGGTGGCGTAGCTTAATAAGAACCGTACAGTTAATAAATCCAGCATCACTCGAATGGTGCGGCTAATGCCATACTTGGATTTTCCAAACTGGCGGGGTGCATGGCGCACCGAGAGTTCCGCCACCGCCACCCCCTGCCAGCTTGCCACGGCCGGAATAAAACGATGTAGCTCACCATAGAGCTGGATGTTCCGCAACACCTCAGTGCGATAAACTTTTAATGAGCAGCCATAATCACGCAAATGTACGCCGGTAGCCCATGAAATCAGGCGATTGGCAATCTGCGATGGAAAGCGGCGACTCCAGTAGGGATCTTGCCGTTTTTCCCGCCAGCCGCTAACTACATCATAGCCTTCGTCAAGTTTGTGGAGCAGACGGGCAATGTCGGCAGGATCATTTTGTAGGTCGGCATCAATGGTTACGATAACCGCGCCACGAGCATGGTCAAAACCGGCGGCAAAGGCCGGCGTTTGCCCAAAATTGCGTCGAAACCGGATCACGCGCAGCCGTGTATCAGTCTGGGCCAGATTCTGGAGGATTGCAAAGCTCTGATCGCGGCTACCATCATCTACGGCAATGATTTCATACCCCACATCCAGTTGTTCAAGTTCTTCCGTCAGTCGCGCATAGAGCCTGGGAATATTCTCCGCTTCATTATAAACCGGGACAACGACTGAAAGATATGCTTCAGGCTCAACCGCAGTGACCGGGTCTGATCCGCTTGCTGTATCGGTGCGGTGTTCACGCATGACTGATTGTTCCATGATGTACTCCTTGCCGGGGAGATCTGGTGTTCTCCATTCCAGGTAGTATGGACACCATTGTAACCGAATTCTCGTCAGTTGAACG
>CAKZQX010000089.1 GCA_937141995.1 uncultured Chloroflexaceae bacterium
GAGGCAAACGACTTGCTGAAGGTGGTCATAATCAGATCAACCTGATCGGTCAGGCCAAAGTGGGCCGCCGTGCCCCGACCTGCGCCCAGCACCCCGGCGGCATGCGCATCATCCACCAGCAACCGGGCGGCATACTGTCGGCAGAGTTGGACAATCTCCGGCAGGGGCGCAATATCGCCACCCATCGAGAAGACGCCATCGACAACGACCAGCTTCCCGGCGCGCGGCGGACAGGCGCGCAGTTGGCGCTCCAGGTCGTCCATGTCGTTGTGGGCAAAACGCTTGAGTGTCCCAAAACTGAGGCGGCAACCATCGACAATACTGGCATGATCATCCCTGTCAATCAGCACAACATCGTTGCGCCCGACCAGCGCGGCAATCGTTCCGACGTTGGCCTGATAGCCGGTG
Organism: uncultured Chloroflexaceae bacterium; assembly: GCA_937141995.1. Classification (GTDB taxonomy): domain Bacteria; phylum Chloroflexota; class Chloroflexia; order Chloroflexales; family Chloroflexaceae; genus CAKZQX01. The sequence continues at coordinate 409 of CAKZQX010000089.1, forward strand.
GAGAAGACCAGCGCGGCCTCCTTCCCGCAGAAGTCCGCCAGTTCATGCTCCAGTTGCTCATGCAACTGCAGATTGCCATTGAGGAAGCGTGACCCGGTGCAGGAGGGGCCATACTGTTCCATCGCCTGACGGCCGGCGGCACGCACACGCGGGTCCATCGTCAGGCCGAGGTAGTTATTGGAGCCGCACATGATCACCTGCCGGCCATCCAGCGTGGCGACCGTGCCTTCGTGCTCCTCCAGGGCCAGGAAGTAGGGATAGTTACCGGCCGCAATCACCGCTTTTGCATCAGTAAACTGCCGGCATTTGGTAAACAGATCCAGATGCCCCTCCTTGACGCTCCTGGAAGTCAGCCAGGATCAGCACGTAAACGCCCCGTGGGGATGGGCGGCTAATACGCCCGTGCAAAGATGACCTGCTGCGTCGTCTCCTGGCCGGTCAGGATGCAACACCCGGCGGTGTCGGGTTGCTCCAGCGGGATTACGCGGATCGTCGCCTTGAGTTCATCCTGAATACGCTTCTCATCCGCGGTGCTGCCGGCCCAGTAGCAGCGTGCAAAGCCCTGCTCAACCGCTTCGCGCAACTCATCATAACTGCTCACCGTGAAGGTGCGCTCCTCGCGGAAACGTAGCGCACGGTCATAGAGCCCCTGCTGAATTATTTCAAGCAACTCGGTGATGCGCTCTGTCAGCCCGGCCTGGGGCACAAATTGCTTGCCCTCCTTGCCGGGGATATCGCGGCGGGCCATGGCAACCGAGCCCTTCTGCACATCTTTGGGGCCAACCTCAATGCGCACCGGCACACCCTTCAACTCCCACTCATTAAACTTATACCCCGGCGTCAGGTTATCGCGGTCGTCAATCTTGAAGCGCAGGCGACCCGACCAGTCCGCCGTCAGGCGCTCAATCGTCTCCAGCACCGTGCTGCGCTCCTGATCATTCTTGTAGATCGGCACGACGACCACCTGCGTGGGTGCCAGGCGCGGCGGCAGGACCAACCCTTCGTCATCGGAGTGGGTCATAATCAGCGCGCCGATCAAGCGGGTACTGACGCCCCAACTGGTGGTCCAGGCATGCTGAACGGTGTTATTCTGATCGGTGTAGGTGATGTCAAACGCCTTCGCAAAATTCTGCCCCAGGTTGTGGGAGGTGCCGGCCTGCAACGCCCGCCCATCCTGCATCATCGCTTCCAGCGCATAGGAGCGCAACGCCCCGGCGAACTTCTCCTTCTCGGACTTCACGCCCTTGATCACCGGCACAGCCATATCACGCTCAATAAAATCGCCATAGACATCATGCAGAATCATCAACGTTTCCTGCTCGGCATCGGCCTCGGTTGCATGCACCGTATGGCCCTCCTGCCAGAGAAACTCCGCCGTGCGCAGGAAGGGCCGTGTGCGCATCTCCCAGCGCATCACATTGGCCCACTGGTTGATTAATACGGGCAGATCGCGCCAGGAGCGCACCCACTTGGCGTAAAAGTAGCCGATGATTGTCTCGCTGGTCGGGCGGATTACATAGGGCTCAGCCAGTTCCTCACCGGCAGCGTGCGTTACCTCGGCCACCTCGGGCGCGAACCCTTCGACATGCTCGGCCTCCTTCATCAGGAAGCTCTTGGGGATGAGCAGGGGAAAATAGGCATTCACATGACCGGTCGCCTTGATCCGCTGATCCAGGCCACTCTGCATCGCCTCCCAGATCGCATAACCGGTCGGTTTGAACACAATACAGCCGCGCACCACCTCGGCATAGTCGGCCATGTCTGCACCACGTACAATGTCGAGGTACCACTGGCTGTAGTCCTGATCCCGGGGGGTGATACCTTCTTTGGGCATGATATCTCCTGATAGAGGTTTGAGTTTTAAGTTTTGAATGTTGAATGTTGAATGTTGAATGTTGAGTAGGCCGGGTGTTCCTGCCGGCGTGACTGAAGCGAACATCCCGGCAGAGTGAAGCACCACGATGCGGACGAAAGACGCTTCACTCTGCTCAGGGTGACAGCGACGTATTTGCACGTCGCAATGGATCGGGTCAACTCAAAACCTAGAACTCAAAACTTAAAACTCGAATAACCTATTCTGCGTATGTCGCCAGTACCGAGCCTGCCTCAATCGAGGCGCCCTGCTTGACGCGCACATCGGCAATCTTGCCGGCGCGTGGCGCAGTAATTTCGTTCTCCATCTTCATGGCCTCAACCACAAAGAGCACCTGACCGGACTCGACTTCCTGGCCGGATTCGGCCCGCACCGCCGCGACCACACCCTGAAGTGGGCAGATCACGCCGTTGGCATCCTGGGGTGAGGCGGACCCCTTCTTGCCCTTGCGCTTCTTGGGCGCTTTGCGCGCGCCCCCGGCGGCCTGACCATTCGCCCCGGCGGGTGCGCCCACCTCGGCCATGCGCACACTGAAGCGACGGCCATTGACCTCCACCGCAAACGAGCGCGGCTCGGCGGCTTCCTCCAGCGGCTCAACCGCTTCTTTGGGGGCAACCAGCGCGGTAACCGTATCCTTCAGTTCGGGATGCTTGGGGATGAAATTGACACTCACCTCGCCCTTGATGAACTCGGGATGCTCCATCACTGCCCGGTGGAAAGGGATCACCGTTGTTAGACCTTCGATCTGATAATCCTTGAGCGCGCGAATCATCCGCGCAATCGCCTCTGAGCGATCATAGCCCCAGGTGACCAGTTTCGCCAGCATCGAGTCATAGAACTGCGGAACTGTATAACCGGCGCGCACGCCGCTATCGACGCGCACCCCCAACCCGACCGGCTCGCGGTAGTCACCCAGCGTGCCCAGTGCGGGCCGGAAGTTTGCCAACGGATCTTCGGCATTGATGCGGCACTCGATCGCATGTCCGCGTGGCACCAGATCCTCCTGGCGCAACCAGAGTTTTTCACCCTGGGCGACGCGTAGTTGCGCCTGAACCAGATCAATGCCATAGACCATCTCAGTCACGGTATGCTCAACCTGGATGCGCGTATTCATCTCCAGGAAGTAGAAATTGCCGTCCTGGAAGAGATACTCCAGCGTACCGGCGCTGATATAGCCCACCGACTGCGCCAGTCGCACCGCCGAAGCGCCCATCTCGGCCCGCAGTTCCGACGTCAGCGCGGGCGAGGGGCACTCCTCGATCAACTTCTGATGGCGGCGTTGCACCGAGCAGTCGCGCTCACCCAGATGTACCACATTGCCGTGCGTATCGGCCAGGATCTGGATCTCGATATGGCGTGGATTACTCAGATACTTTTCAACATAGAGCGCGCTATCATTAAACGAGACTTCCGCTTCACGCCGGGCACTCTCAAACGCGGGCTCAATCTCATCCTTTTCCCAGACGACCCGCAGACCACGTCCACCACCACCGCTGACCGCCTTGATTGCAATCGGATAGCCATACTCCTCGGCCAGAGGCAGCACCTCCGACACATCGTTCAGCGGCTTGAGCGTACCGGGAACAACCGGCACATTGGCCGTTTTCGCCTCGTTGCGTGCTTCGACCTTCCCGGCCACGCGCTCCATTGCCGAAGCGGGCGGCCCGACAAAGACGAGTCCGGCGTCACGCACCGCACGAGCAAACCGGGAATTCTCCGCCAGGAAGCCATAGCCGGGATGAATCGCCCCCGCGCCTGACTTTTGCGCCGCTTCAATGACCCGATCGATCTTGAGATAACTCTCGCCCGAAGGACCAGGCCCGATCAGATATGCATCGTCTGCATAGGTCACATGGGGCGCATCACGATCAGCTTCCGAATAGACCGCAACAGTACGCAGACCAAGTTCGCGGCAGGCGCGCATCACCCGCAACGCGATTTCACCGCGATTCGCAACAAGTACCGTGTCAAACATCATCGAGTCACACTTTTCTGTTACAAGTCGGTTCCAGGACTACAGGTTTGTGGGGACAGACAACAGACTGAGATGGCCCGGGGTCATGGATGCAGGTTCCGTGCGGTAATGGTGATGTGGGGG